>DSBT01000162.1 GCA_011045915.1 Mesotoga infera | reverse complement strand
TTCTCACCGCGAAGTAGGCCTTGCGTCCCACCGAAGGTGGCATCACTTCCGTCGATGCTTTTCGGCGCATCACTTCTCCGGACGTTTCTCCGGGCATCACTTCCTAGCGTTAGAGAGCCTCGTATCCTGCCGAAGGCAGCCCTGCGTCCACCGATGTTCTTCGGTGCCTTGCTCTCTTTCCAGCGTGCAGCGTTTCTTTTGCCAAGCGGTTCCTTCCCCGCGAAGCGGAACTGGTCTTTGCGAAGCAAAGACTGGCCGCCGGAGGCGACTGGCTACGCGAAGCGTGACTGACTTTCAGATCTCCTCCTGCCTAAGGCAGTCCTGCGTCCACCGATGTTCTTCGGTGCCTTGCTCTCTTTCCAGCGACCAGCTGCAGCGTTTCTTTTGCCAAGCAGTTCCTTCGCCGCGAAGCGGAACTGGCCTTTGCGAAGCAAAGACTGGCCGCCGGAGGCGACTGGCCACGCAAAGCGTAACTGGCTTTCTCCTGATCTCTCGTAGTCCTTCTGAACAAACTTTGCCTGCTCATCTGTCAAATATTGCGAAATATAAGCCATAAGGTACTCGTCAGGGCCATAAGTAAATGACAAAAGCCTTAATACGATGTTTTGCAGACGTTACCTGAAGTATGATATAACTAAGTATTCGAAAGCCGAGTTATGCACTCCATTTTGATGAGATTTCGATTTAAGGTATTATTGTATAGATGTTTTTTCACTGTTGAAAGTGGACTGTGCTTTCTTATTAAGGGGAGGAAAGGATGAATATCAAGGACTTACGCTTCACCGAGAAGAAATGGGACTTCGTAAAACCTTTTCACATCGCAAACAACGTTTCCAGTTCCAAAGTCAACATTGAGGTCGAATTGGTCCTATCGGACGGAACGATCGGACTCGGAGAGTCATCCTCGTCCTTCAGAGTGAACGGGGAGAGCGGAGCCGCAATCTTTCAGCTCCAGAAAGAAATCCTTGAAATTATTAGAGATCTCGACGTCCGAGACTACAGGAGAATTTTCGCAAAGCTCGATGCATATTCAAGAACGGCTCCCAGTTTGAAGGCCGCCATTCAGTTTGCCACTCTTCACGCCTTTTCCAGATTAATTTCCACGCCTGTCTATCAGATTCTTGGCGGGATGAAGGATTACGTCGAGACCGACAAGACGGTCAGTATCGGGAGTCTGGAAGAGACGGTCCATGACGCTAAGGAGATCTTCGAAGCGGGGCATAAAGTTATCAAGATGAAGGTTGGCGAAGATGTTAAGAGCGACATAGCCAGGGTACTGGCAGTCAACGATGTGATCAAGGGCGTCAGGTATGTTATAGATGCAAACACAGGCTACACACCCAAAGAAGCTTTGAGATTCATAGATGCCATGTACAGAAGCGACGTGCCCGTGGGGATATTCGAGCAGCCGGTGCCTGCCGAAGATTTCGAAGGGCTGAAAATAATCAGGCAGGGCTCCATGTATCCTGTTGGCGCAGATGAAAGCGCAAAGACGAAGTATGACGTTATGAGGCTTATAAAGGAAGGCGCAGTCGATTACGTCAATATCAAACTCATGAAGTCGGGACTGTCAGATGCTCTTGCGATTGTAGAGATGTGTAACAGCGCGGGTATAGGTCTTATGATCGGCTGCATGAGCGAGTCTGGTATAGGAGTCTCTCAGAGCGTTCATTTCGCAGCCGGAACCGGCGCATTCACTTATCACGATTTAGATTCTCATTTACTGCTTAAGAATGTCGATCCTGTAGGATTCAGGCAGGAGAAAGATAGACAGTATCCAGTTCTATTCTGAGTTTTGTCATCACCCTTTAACGTGGGAAAAGGAGGTGCAAGAATGAAGCGAAGCTTCATACTGATTTCTCTAATGGTACTTCTTGTTGCAGCCATGGGATTTGCTGCGACACCGAAAGACACTCTTGTAATAGGCGCAAACACGGGGATCTTTATTACCATGGATCCGGCCGTTGCCTATGAGGTCTTTCCGAACAAAATCGTCGCCGCCATCTATGCTCAACTAGTCAAGCTAGAGGCAATTGACGGCGTCATCGTTCCAGTCCCAGACATTGCCGAGAGCTGGGAGATTTCCGATGATGGACTTACCTACACCTTCAATATCAGGAAGGGAGTCAAATTCTCCAACGGTGATGATCTGACAGCAGAGGACGTTCTCTTCTCTCTGAAGAGACCAATCGTTCTCGAGTCTGTTTCTGCGTGGTTCTTGGTCGATATCTTCGGCATAAACAAGGACAACGTGGATGAGAAAATACAGCAGATCGACGATTACACCGTGTCGATAACCTTGAACGCTCCTTATGCAGAAAACATCACACTCGGAATTCTATCCAACATGTTCACAGGTATTGTCAACAAAGACGTAGTCCTTGAACACGAAGTCGATGGAGACCTTGGTGGCGCATGGCTTACAGACCACTCTGCAGGCGCCGGTCCATACGTTCTCGTTCAGTGGGAAAGAAACAACGTTATCCTTCTAGAAGCCAACCGCTATTACTACGGTGAACAGCCTCCTATGCAGAAAATCATGGTAAGAGACATTCCAGAGGCATCCAACCAGAGACTTCTTCTCGAAAGAGGAGATATCGATGTGGCATGGGATCTCACGCCACAGCTGCTTGAAGAGGCCAAGAGAAATCCCGACATCGTTGAAGTCAAGGTTCCGGGACATTCAAACGAGTATCTAGCGATGAACGCTACATGGGGACCCCTTGCAAATCCAAAAGTAAGAGAAGCCGTAAGATTCTCAATCAATTACGAAGAGATAGTTGAGGACATCATGCTCAATAATGCTCTCCTGGTACAGGGTTTCATAAACAAGGGCTACTTCGGCTACGTCGAAGAGAACCCGTTCTACCAGGATGTCGAAAAGGCAAAGGCTCTTCTAGCCGAAGCAGGTTATCCTGATGGATTCGAAGTCGAGCTTCTGACTAGCAACACTGACACGAGAAAGGCTGAGGCCGAGAAGATTCAGGCCGACCTGGCGCTTTCAGGAATAAAGGCCAACATAGTAATAATGCAGTCTTCTCAGATGTACGCCAAGTACCGTGCACAGGGTCATCAGATGATAATCGCCGGCTGGGGTAATGACTATCCCGATCCGGACAACCTTGCGATGGCTCATGCCAGCTACAGGGCAAATCAACTAGCATGGAGAAATGCATGGTACGATGACTATGCAGCGACACTTTGTGAGTGGGGTCAGATAGAGCCCAATCCAGACAAGCGTGAACAGATTTACAAGGATCTTACAGAATACTGGTTCCACAACGGACCTTTTGCGATGCTTTACCAGACCGTAGAGTTCTGGGGAATTCGCAAAGAAGTGAAGAACTTCGATGAAGCCGCTTTCGGCTACGGAATGTTGTTCGACTTCACTAAGGTCTCCAAATAAAGTATCCCCCGCCCCGCTCAGCGAGCGGGGCGTTGCTTTCTAAAAAATCGGTTATTGATACGGGGGTAAATCTATGAACTTCGGACAATTCTTACTCAGAAGATTATTCTTAATGATCATAGTTCTCTTCGGAGTCGCCTGTATTGTCTTCTTTATTGCAAATGTAATACCCGCCGACCCGGTCGGCGCGATTCTTGGAGGCAATGCACCTCCTGAGGCCGTTGATAGACTCAAGGCAAAGCTGGGTTATGACCAGCCACTCATTATCAGATTCGGTAAATTCATCACCGGTGCGGTTCAAGGAGATTTCGGTGTTTCCTTGAAGACTTCTAATCCCGTTATGGAAGATATTCAGAACTATTTCCCCGCCACAATGGAGCTTGCTCTCGTTGCGATTGTAATATCTATCATACTTGGGATTACGCTGGGTATATTATCTGCCGTTCACCGTAATAAAGCCATAGACCAGTTTTCGAGAGTCTTCTCTATCCTGGGGGTCTCTATGCCTGTTTTCTGGATCGGACTTCTTCTTCTGCTTGTCTTCTATTTCAAGCTTGGCTGGCTTCCGGGAAGCGGGAGACTGGGTTTCTTCACCTATCCACCACCCAGAGTAACTGGAATGTATTTAATAGACTCGGTTATAGCGGGTCAATGGGACACTTTCAAAGAGGCCCTGTTGCACATTCTTCTTCCTGCATTTGTTCTCGGTTATAACGCAACTGCATCCATAGCGAGGATCACAAGGGCCAGTATGCTGGACGTACTGAGGCAGGATTTCATAAGGACGGCAAAATCAAAGGGATTAAGAAAGAACATAGTCATATATCGCCATGCTCTTCGTAACTCTCTGATACCAACCGTCACGATAATCGGGTTAGTCTTTGGAAGCCTGCTCGAGGGAGCTGTTCTGACTGAAACGGTCTTCTCCTGGCCCGGTCTGGGCAGATACATAACCACCGGAATGCTCTTCCTTGACTATCCGGCAGTAATGGGTGGAACTCTATATATTGCCCTTATCTACTCAATCGCAAACCTAATTGTAGATATTCTTTACGCTCTTCTCGATCCAAGGATGAGGATGTGATCTAGATGGCTAAGACAGTGAAAGTATCTAAACCATTCATGGATGATTTGAAGCACACAGTCTTTCTCTGGAGAAAGAGCCGCCTTACAATGGTCGGATCGGCATTGATTCTGATCTTTCTTCTCATGGCAGCTTTTGCGCCACTTATTGCTCCATACGATCCCGTACAGCAGAATCTGCAGGACAAGCTGCAGGCACCCAGTTGGCAGCATCTCTTTGGAACTGATCAGTTCGGAAGGGATATCTTCAGCAGGGTAGTTATAGGATCGAGAATCGCTCTGTGGATTATATTCCTGGTTTCGGTAATCAGTGGCTCAATAGGTATCATTGTGGGTGTTACGGCGGGCTATTTTGGCGGGATTGTTGACGAGGTGCTCATGAGAATAACCGACATGTTCCTGGCCTTTCCAAGTCTCGTGCTCGCTATGGCCTTTGCGGCTATGCTGGGGCCAAATCTAACAAACACGATAATTGCCATATCTATTGTCACGTGGACTACATACGCGAGGCTTTCAAGAGCGGAAGCTATAAAAGTCAAATCGCAACCATATATTGAAGCAATTCGCGCGGCCGGCGGAGGCAATCTCAGGATAATGTTCCTTCACGTGCTTCCGATGTGTATCTCTCCCGTTCTGGTTCAGTTGACTCTCAGGATGGGAACCATAATCCTCACCGCAGCAAGTCTCGGTTTCCTCGGATTGGGCGTTCAACCTCCAACACCGGAGTGGGGAGCCATGGTTTCCGATGGAAGGAATTACCTGATCGATCAGTGGTGGATATCTACCTTCCCGGGAATATTCATTGCTTTCGTCGTTCTTGGATTCAATCTCCTCGGTGACGGAATAAGAGACATGCTCGATCCAAGGTTGAGGAGGTAATCGTATGGAACTAAGAGGAAAACTACTTGACATATCTAACCTGAAGGTCTCTTTTCACACATACAGGGGAGTAGTGAAGGCACTGAACGGCGTTGAACTCTGGATGGATTCCGGAGATAGGCTTGGAGTAGTGGGAGAAACCGGCTGCGGAAAGTCGGTAACGTCGCTCGCGGTAATGCGATTGATAGAACAGCCAGGAGAGATTCAGGAAGGAAAAGTTATTTTCAACGGCACGAATCTTGTTGAACTCTCTGAAGAGAAGATGAACAGAGTGAGGGGCGTTGAGATGTCGATGATCTTCCAGGAGCCGCGTTCATCACTGAACCCAGTAATGAAGGTAGGCTATCAGATAGGAGAGTCTATTGCGAAATCCAAGAAGATCAAGATCAAACAGACCTACCCGGAGGTCAAAGAGATACTCCGCCTTGTCGGGCTCGATCCCGAAAGAGTTATGAACAGTTATCCTCATGAGCTTAGTGGCGGAATGTCACAAAGAGTGATGATAGGAATGGGCCTTGCAAGTCATCCTAAGCTGCTAATCGCAGACGAACCAACATCCGCTCTTGACGTTACCATTCAAGCTCAGATTCTTGAGTTGCTCGACGAACTGGCCAGAAAGATGGGCAACGCCGTCATGTTGATTACGCACGATATGGGTGTCGTTGCCGAGTTCTGTGACAAGGTCCTTGTAATGTACGCCGGAAACTCGGTCGAATATGCGTCAACAGCCAAACTGTTCGAAAAGCCGTTACATCCTTACACGGGCGGTTTGCTTCAGGCGGTGCCTAGAGTAGGAAGAACAGATGAACTCATGGCAATAAAGGGAACTGTTCCCGATCTGGTTAACCCTCCATCTGGCTGCCGATTCCATCCGAGATGTCCGCACGCGATGGATATCTGCAAAGTGGAAAGGCCACCATTTGTGGAGATCGAACCCGATCATTATGTTGCCTGCTATCTCTTCAAAGGAAAGAGCGAGGTGAGAGAAGATGGCTGAGACCTTGATCAAGATCAAGAACCTGAAGACTTACTTCCCGGTTAAGAAGTCGATCTTCTCGAAGAAGCTCTTTGTTAGAGCAGTAGACGACGTGAATATGGACATTCCAACGGGCTCAACCTTTGCCGTGGTCGGAGAGTCTGGCTCGGGAAAGACGACTCTTGCCAGAACTGTTTTGAGGCTTATCGAGCCGACCTCAGGTGAGATAGAATTCGAAGGAAGGGACATACTTGGACTCAAAGGCAGGGACCTGCTCGAAGTTAGAAGAAATATGCAGATCGTTTTCCAGGACCCGTACAATTCGCTTCATCCCAGAAAACTGATTAAGAACATAATTGGGGAAGGAATGAAGATTCATTTCAAGATCACCGACGTCGAAATAAGAGACAGGATAGCGGCCGTTCTGAAAGAAGTAGGGTTGATAGACGATCACATGTACAGATACGCACATGAATTCTCTGGTGGGCAACGTCAGAGAATCGCATTTGCCAGAGCCATGGTTCTCAAACCGAAGTTCATCGTCCTTGACGAGCCAACCTCGGCGCTGGATGTCTCAGTTCAGGCAATGGTTCTCAAAATGATGAAAGAGATAAAGGTTCAAGAAAATCTGACGTATATGTTCATAACACACAATCTGTCTCTAGTGGATTATATTGCCGACAGAGTGGCCGTTATGTATGTCGGAGAAGTAGTTGAGATGGGCGACAAGAGCACGATATTCGAGCATCCCTCTCACCCATACACTGATCTGTTGATGGCTTCCAACCCTGTCCCGGATCCGAAGTTCGTAAGGGAGAAGCGTTTGATGAAAGGGGAGATACCCAGTTCGATCAATCCACCATCGGGCTGCAGATTCCACAATAGGTGCCCATTTGCCGATGAGAGATGCGAGAGGGAAGAACCAGAGTTGAGGGAGATAAAACCCGGTCATTTTGTAAGGTGCCACTATCCACTCTGAGATCCTGATACTACTATGAGGCATGTCCATTGCGGCATGCCTTTTTCTTGGATGCTTGTTATTCCGATACTTTGATCTTGGATTTCTGAACTATAAGAACTCCGAGAAGAACAGCAGCCATAGAAAGGATCATGAGAAAATTGATCTTCTCGCCGAGAAAGATGGCTCCCAGAGAGACGGCGACAAGAGGATTTATATATGCATAAGTACCGGCTTTTGTTGCGGGCCACTTTTGAAGAAGATATATGTAGCTGCTGTAGGCAATCAGGGACCCGAAAACAACGAGATAAGCGATTGCCAGAAAAGAGTTCATCGAGAACCTTACTCTGGAAAACTCACCGCTAACGGCCGAAACAAACATCAGCCCCACACCACCCGCAAACATCTGAATCCCGATATTTGACACTATCGAACTTTTCCCCTTGAAGGTTCTTGAGAGTACCGTTCCAGTAGACCAGAGGAAGCTGGCAGAGAGAAGCATAAGTATTCCTGGGATGTCGATAGAAATACCATGTTCGGCAGGAACCAGAAGAAAGTAGACACCGAAAAAACCCAGTAGAAGTCCCGAAAGCGCCTTCAAAGTCAACCGAGTAGTTCTAATGAAAAAGTGCTCCAATACCCCGGCAAAGATCGGGATGGTAGCCATTATGAGAGAAGCAACACCTGAATCTACCCACTGCTCTGCAAACACAACGAGGCCATTTCCACCGAGCAACATG
Source organism: Mesotoga infera (assembly GCA_011045915.1). Lineage (NCBI taxonomy): Bacteria > Thermotogati > Thermotogota > Thermotogae > Kosmotogales > Kosmotogaceae > Mesotoga > Mesotoga infera. The sequence continues at coordinate 820 of DSBT01000162.1, read as the reverse complement.
AATAGACCGATAAGCGACAATTTAGCAGACTCGCGCTTGCTTGCGGGAAAGGCGTAGCCTCTGATATACGAGAAAGCAATCATAATTAAGCCAGCTATGAGGAACCTGACGCCGGCAAAAAACATCGGCGGCATTCCCTCAACACCGATTTTTATTGCCAGATAGGTCGATCCCCAAAAGAAACTGACGAGAATATAAGCGAGGATCGCCATTCCATCTCCACTTCTCTTCAAGACAGAACCTCAGCCTTCCGAGTGGTAATCGGGATAATGATCGAATTATCTAATAACTTTCAGTTAAAAACAATACGGTTTAGAAACTTTTGTGAGAAGGGAAAGACGAGGCGGGGGTAGCGGGTTGGGTTGGAAAGAGCGGAATAAGACGCAAGCCTGCCGCCGGCAGGAAGTGAGGCTCGCTGGCGCGAGGAAGTGATGCCACCTTCGGTGGGACGCATTGCACTGAAAAGCATCAGTGGACGCAAGGCCCGCTTCGCGGGAATGAAAACTCTTGGAGAGCAAAAGAGACTACTTCGCCGTTGAACGGCTCTCCGTCTCCGCCGAGAAAAACCTGTTCTTCGTTCCAAAGCGAGGATCTGTTCTTTGTTCTTGGAATTCGCTGATCGCTTGTAAAAGCTCAGTTGCAAGTTCCAAGATGCAAGTTGTAAGAAAAAGAGGGAAGAACGGGGTTGGGGGCTGCGGGTTCGTGGTAGGAAAGAGCGGAATAAGACACAAGGCTGCCTTCGGCAGGAGGCAAGGCTGGGATGAACATCCCAGGTCGCAATGCCCGCTTCGCGGGGAAAGAACCGATTTTCGCTTACGAG
>DSBT01000161.1 GCA_011045915.1 Mesotoga infera | reverse complement strand
GTTGTAATAGCTTCCCGGAAGAACGCATGAACCAAGAGTCTTCTTGAGAAGGACATCTAAAGTATAACCCGTTCTAATATGAAAAAACCCCCGAACGAATCGAGGGTTCTTGGTCGGGGCGACTGGACTTGAACCAGCGACCTTCTGCGCCCCATGCAGACACGCTTCCAACTGCGCTACGCCCCGTACTCGAAGATTCTATCACAGTTGGGATAACCTTTCAAGGTAGAACGACGCCCCGAGCAGCCTTCAAACAATGAAAAGTTGCTCTGCGGGCTACTCCCTGACCTCGAATGTGAGGAAGTCGATCTCTATACCGTTGTTGTCCGAGTCATTCAATCTGAAGTCGTAGAATCCGACATCCCATGGAGCGGTAAATACTATCAAACCGTCTGTCATGCCTCCGACATAAGCATACTGAATGTCGTGCAGGTCGTTTTCGGACTCGCTTCCATGCGGAATATCCGAGGGAACGATTCCTATCCAAGCGTAAGACCCGAGTCCCGAAGTTCCGAAGAAATAGAGATTTATCTCTTCACCGGGAACGAAAACGACTTTGTCGAGGCTCATGTACTTGGATTCCAAGGGAAACTCATCGTCCGCAACGTATACCAGGCTCTCGATTTCATCGAGATAGAATTCGTAGATTGAACCGTCTTTCAGAGTGATTACCAATAGACCATTCGCAAATGCAGTGATCCATAGTGCCGCAATTACCAGTAAAGCAAAAGTCTTTTTCATGCCGCACCTCCTCTATGATGATTCTCTCACAATTGCTCATTAGGACGGCCGTCCTTTCACGCCTCCCTCAAGAACTATTGCTTCACCAGAAACAGATGAACAGTCTCAACAACAGGAGTCATACTAGTCATTTGTTTCCGGCTAAGCCATGAAACTGATCTCCCCTTGAGGAAGAGCAACTCAGATCGCAGATGCTATCATAACTCGGTCTTGTTCAAATGCTATAATATATGAGAGATGGATATAGGTAAGGAGGTAGTTTCGTGAAAATCGCTATTCCAACTATTGATAATAACGGTCTAAAATCAAGGATTTCAGAGCATTTCGGTCATTCTCCGTTCTTCGCATTCGTAACAGTTGAGAACAACGGGATTGTCTCTCACGAAATCGAGACAAACCCTCTCGAACAGCACGAGCCGGGTGAGATCCCGGGTTACGTTAAGAACAAAGGCGCCAATGTGATAATAACAAGAGGCATGGGCGGCCGGGCAAGACAGTTCTTCGAGACGCTGGGCGTACATGCCATTACAGGTGCCAGCGGGACCGTCGAAGAGCTAGTAAGAACCTACATTGAAGGCGAGCTTTCCAGTGTTGAATACGAGCCCGAAGACCGCGGAAAGTTCCACGATCATTAAGCGGAGACTATTATGAGAAATATGAGGGGAAGACGGATGGGAATGGGCAGGTCATGGATCGAACTGTATCTGCTTCTTCTTATCGCCGAAAAACCTGCTCATGGTTATGAGCTTTCTTCCAGGATCAACGACTTCGAGATCCCAATCTTCGGTGTCGGTCAGATGGGGAGTCTTTACCGTGTGCTGGGCAGTCTAGAAGAAATGGGACTTATAACCTCTGAATGGGACACAGAGAACACTGGCCCGGCAAAAAAGAACTACAAGATTACGACGGCCGGCCTCGAATACCTGAAAACATCGGAGCTCAAGATAAAGAGATTCAGGGAGAACGTCGACAAGTTTCTGAAAAGACTGAACGACCTGAACAGAATATAAAGCCCTGCATCGCAGGGCTTTACTTTATGTAAGTAGCCGGATTGTCGAACAACTTGAACAGCCCTCCGGTATGAATAAAGACGACCCTCTTCCCGGCAAATCTTTCCTTTGAGATCTGAAGCATTCCCCTGAAGGCCTTGGCCGTATAAACTGGGTCGAGAAAGAAGGCTCGCTCCCTGGCTAGGCTCTTTATAAGTTCTATATCCTCTTCCGAAGGCACGGCATAAGCGGGTCCCGAGAAGTCATCGACTATCTTGATCTCTCCGTCGTCTATCGATACATCTATTCCGTACTCTTTCATCTCCCCAATAAGTCTCTTTGTCTTTTCCAGGAAGAGTGAGGAAGGATCCTTCGTGACGTTAATACCTATGACTTCGGCGTTGTAACCCAGCGTCCTGAGCCCAGCCAGAATTCCCGCATAGGTTCCGGCGCTGCCGACCGCCGTGAAGATGGCTTCAACATGATCGAGATTTATCTGGCCCGACAGTTCTTTGACGGCGTCCACATATCCCCTTGCGCCAAGCGCGTTTGAGCCGCCCTCGGGGATCAGGTAGACTTTGCTGCCCTTCTTCTCGTATTCTTCCTTCTTCGTGGCGAAGATCTCATCTATTCTCGAATACTCCTCCTTGGTCACGTAATGGATGTCGCTTCCGGCCATGGTGTCTAGAAGGACGTTCCCTTGAGGAATCTCCATCGGCCTTCCCCTGAGGAAGAGAACCGGCTGTATTCCAAGCGATCTCGCCGCCATCGCAGTCGCCCTGCAGTGATTCGACTGAATGCCCCCGCAAGTGAATACCGTATCTGCTTTCTTTTCCAGAGCATCTTTTAGAAGATACTCGAGCTTTCTGATCTTGTTTCCGCTCGTGATGAAGCCGGTCAACTCATCATGCTTACAGAAAAGTTCAAACGGAAGGTCGAGGTACTCCTCAACCCATTCAAGCCTGCTTACAGGCGTCACACAGTTAATGAACTTCAGTTTCAAGATATCACCCCCTACTCTTTCTTTCGTCTATATTAGAGACCATTGTGTTCAGCTTTTCAATTCGCTCCCATGATGGCGGATGCGAGTAATACAGGGCAGCGTACATAGGATGTGGGCTGAGATTCGACAGATTCGACACTGAGAGGTTCTTAAGGGCTCCGATCATCGGTTGCGGATTACCGGTAATCTGCGCCGCATAACTGTCGGCCTCAAATTCCCACTTCCTGCTTATGAACGAGTCTATCCAGTCAAGAACCGTGAAGACCGAAGACAGGAAGATCCCCGCATAAAGCAGAATCGTGTATTTCTCTGAGATACCAAACATGCCGGTAGCTGTGTCGCTTTCAACGATCAACCATAGAAGGAATACGGCGAAAACCGTAACCGCGTTAGATAATAACATCCCCTTGAGTATGTGTTTACGCTTGAAGTGACCGGCCTCATGGGCGAAGATCGCCTCTATCTCTTCAGAAGAATGCTTCTCGAGGAGGCTGTCGTAAAGGACTATCCTCTTTGCTCTTCCGATGCCCGTGAAAAAGGCATTTGTGTGGCCGGTTTTTCTCGATGCATCCATAACGAGGATCGATTTGACCGCGAAACCGGATTTCTCGGCAATCGCTCTAATCCTTTTCATAAGGTCCTCATCTTCAAGAGGCTTCAGCTTGTAGAAGAGGGGAAGAATGATTGTGGGGAAGATCAGCTGGGTGAGAAACTCAAATGCAATCACTCCGATAAGCAAGTAGACCCACCAGTACGTAAACGAGTCGATAGCGAGAAGCGCAAGATACATGAGCGGAATTCCGATTAGCGCAACCAGAAGCAGGACTTTCAGTTTATCTATAACAAAAGTCCTTGGTGTCGTCCGATTGAAGCCATATCTGTTCTCCAAAACGAATGTCGAGTAAACCGAAAAGGGGAGAGAGATTGCGAAAGAAATCGCGGCGATCGAGATGAAAAAGATGAGGCCGCGCACCGCAAAGCCCTCCGCCAATTTCGTCGAAAGAGATTCGATTGCCCTGAATGCCCAGAAGATCCCCAAACTCAGTACCAGAAGGTTTACGATAGAAGAGACCATAACAATAGTTCCCTTGGCTCTCGTATATTTCACAGACTTTTCGATGAGATCATCATTGAAGACGTCTCGCAAGTTATCTGGAAGTGAGACCTTAGAAAGCTTAGCATTTCTATGGTTGAGGGACAGCAAATAGAGTTCGAAGAAAGCGATTACATAGACAACGAGAAGAAAGATTGTCTCAAAGCTAGTCATCAACTTCTCTCTCTCTCAAGTATTCTTCAACCTCGTCCTTGCCAAGCTTTCGGATCTGCCCTTCAGCCACCGGTCTGAATTCCTCTGTTTCGTGAAGCGCTTCTCCCAGAGGGCATCTCTTCTCCGGGTTTTCGAGAAGAAAGTTCATCAGCCCGTCTTTATCCTTGAAAATCTTGTAGAAGACCTTCGCTCCATCTGTGAGTTCGTAGATGCCGCAAGGTCCGTTGAATAGCGCTTCGGCTGCCCGGAGGTAAAGCATTGCGTCATTGAAAGAACTGAAGGAGGATCGGGGCCCGTGTCTTTCCCGTTCATCGTCCTCCATGCAAATTGCCCTGCCGCACGTGGAACAGACATATTGAACATGGTTCGTCAGGCAATCTTCGGGGTTCTTAAGCGGCGTCGCCCTGTTGTCACTAGAGAAGCATTCGGGACATTTCAACTCACTCACCTCCAATATACTATTTTACGACATTGTGGCGATCTCTGTAACCCTCTGTTCCGGTGAATCTGTAATGAAATTTCCATTGACTCGTATATCCATTCAGATTTCGGAAACCGTAGTACAAGTAGCCCTTATACACCTGTGATGTTATTATTGTCTCTAGAGGCGATCAGGTGGTAGACATCTTTGCCGGGTGGTTTTCGGCCCTCGGACTCAGCGAGACTTTTGACTTGGTACTTGCCAACATAGTTGTTGGAATAATCATGATAGTCGTGGCCTTCTTATCCAAATACATCTTCGAAAAGGTCCTGATTAAACCCATTGAGCTTATTGTGAGAAAATCTGCATTCAAATGGGACGATTATCTGATAAAGCACAAACTTCTCTATAAGATAGCACTGATGATACCTGCAATAGTCATCGCTCTCTTCGCCCGTGCATTCCCTGCGATAGAGAGCTTGATCTACAAGCTGGTTACGACATACCTGATATTCATTGCGGCTGTAGTTGTCGACGCCTTCCTTGACGTCTTCACAAGCGCCTACCAGTCTCTAGAAACCTCCAGAGATAAGCCGATAAAGAGCTATATGACCGTAGTCAAGATCATGATCTACATAGTGGCCGGAGTCATCGCGGTATCCGTGCTGACCGGAATCTCTCCATGGGGGATTCTGAGTGGGATCGGAGCAATGACGGCCGTTCTTCTGGTAGTTTTCAGAGATTCGCTACTGGGACTGGTCGCCAGCATTCAGATCTCGAAGAACAATCTCGTCAGCATAGGCGACTGGATAGAGGTTCCGAAATTTCAGGCCGACGGAGACGTTATAGACATTACACTTACGACGATCAGGATCCAGAACTGGGACAAGACAATAACCACAATTCCCTCCTACGCCTTAATCTCGGAATCCTTCAAGAACTGGAAGGGGATGTTTCAGGCCGGGGGAAGGCGGATCAAGAGATCGGTATTCATAGACAACTCCTCGATTCGCTTTTTGGATGACGAGTTGTACGATAGACTCTACAGAATCGAGATTCTCAGGCCTTATCTCGAAAGCAGGAAGAAAGAGATAGAGGAATTCAACAGGAAGAACGAGATAGATGTGAGCGAACCGGTCAATGGCAGAAGGATGACGAATATCGGGACCTTCAGGGCATATCTGACCGCATATCTACGGAACCATCCCGGAACCAACAAAGACATGATAATCATGGTAAGACAGCTTCAAGCGGCAGATACCGGCCTTCCTCTTGAGATCTACTGTTTCAGCAAGGATACTTCCTGGGTAAACTATGAATCATTACAGTCTGACATCTTCGATCATATTTTTGCCTCCATGCCCCACTTCGGGCTAAGGCTCTTCCAGAACCCCTCGGGGAGAGACGTGAGGGCACTCGGCGATCTCTTCGTGAGCGGCAAAATTTCCGTTCCACGTCCTTCAAGCGGCGGCTCCTCCGCAATCAACAATCACGAGGATAGACCGCTCGATCATCAGCAGTAGCTGGTCCGGCAATCTTCTTACTCCGAGGAAAAGCTCTTCTCTATATTCCCCAGCAGCGAATCGGCCGAAAAGGCAAGAAGGGCGGCAGGAATGGCTCCTTCCAGTATGAAGGCGGGATTCTCCGACACAAGCCCCGCCGTTATGGGCGATCCAAGTCCGCCGGCTCCTATAGTGGCTCCGACGGTCGCCGTCCCGATATTTATAACAACAGATATCCGTATTCCCGACATAATAACCTTTAGAGCGAGAGGAAGCTCGATCTTGAAGAGTACCTGCCAGGAAGACATACCCATACCGTAAGCCGCTTCGCGAACTTCGGAGGGGATATTCTCTATACCGGTTATCGTGTTTCTTACGATAGGTAGAAATCCATACAGGAGCAGAGCGGCGACCGTGGGCTTGAACCCGAATCCAAGAAGAGGAACAGCAAGGGCAAGCACCGCAACGGGCGGAAAGGTCTGTCCGAGAGAGCTGAGATTGGAGACGAGTGGCAGATACTGCCTTCCTAGCGGCCTCGTAACAAGAACGCCAATCGAAATACCTATTACAGTTGCAAGTCCGCTCGAGACAATCACCATCCACAGGTGTTCGCCAACCAGTTCCAGCAGGGTACCCCTGGGGTGAAGAACCTCCCTCTCTTCCGGAAAGAGCCATCTTAGAAAGCTCTCCCAGAGAGCCATGTTGGATATGAGCAGAATGAATGCCAGAAGAAATATCCCAAGGATTATCCAGGATATGACTCTACTCTTCTTCTCTGTCACTCTTGGTCAACTCCTGAATTTTCGATAGACTTATCTGGCCTAGAAAATGGCCCGATCTCTCAACGACCGGCAGAGCCATAGTTCCGCTTTCAAGCATTCTCGAGAGCGCTTCCTTCACTGTGCTGTCGGGGCTCAAAATCTCTTCCTCCAGCATCTCAGTCAGAGCTTCTCTGAGCGGAAGCTCTCTGCTGGAATGAGAAACATCTACCCATCCGATGAGTTTCTTCCTATCGTCCAGCGCCCAGACGAATTCCTCTTTTGTGACACCCAGCTGCTCCCAGCCGCCGTTAATGTCTATCGTTTCGCTTTTCTCTATGTACTCAAGAACGGGAATTCTCGAGAGCCTCTTCAGAGCCCTGTCGGAGCCCATGAAATCATGAACGAACTTCTCTACCGGCCTTGCGAGAATCTCTTCGGGCGTGTCGAACTGGAGAATTCTTCCCCCTTTCATAACGGCAATTTTATCTGCCAGTCTTATCGCCTCATCTATATCGTGAGTCACGAAGACAATTGTTTTGTGCAGTTCCTCCTGAATTCTGGCAAATTCATCCTGAAGCCTGACTCTCGTAAGAGGGTCGACCGCCCCGAAAGGTTCGTCCATTAGAATTATCGGCGGATCTGCTGCAAGAGCTCTCGCAACTCCCACCCTCTGGGCTTCGCCGCCCGACAACTCTTTGGGAAGCTTGTTTGCGTAGGACTTCGGCTCCAGTCCGACCAGCTGAAGCAATTCTTCCACCCGAACGTCGATCTTCGATCTCTCCCACTTCAGCAGTTTGGGCACGGTGGCGATGTTGTCCTTAACCGACATGTGGGGAAAGAGTCCCACATTCTGGATGACGTAGCCTATTCCTCTCCTGAGCTGCCTGATATCCATCTCAGTTACATCGCTGCCGTCTATGAGAATCCTGCCGGCTGTAGGTCTGATTATACGGTTTATCATCTTGAGAGTCGTTGTCTTCCCGCATCCAGACGGCCCGATAAGAACTGTAAGCTCTCTCGAAGGAATCTCGAACGTAATATCTTTTACGGCTACGGTCTCTTCATCGTATTCCTTTGTAACTTTCTCGAATCTAATCATCGGCTCCCTCCGAAACAAGCCCTCTGGGCGTCAGAATAGCTATCAGCAACTGCATAAGAGAATCGACTATCAGCGCGAGAGCCACGATCGGCAACGCCCCTAGCAGCACTAGATCCATTGCGGCCTGACCAAGCCCCTGAAAGACGAAAACACCAAGACCCCCCGCACCAATGAGAGCTGCCATCGTAGTGTTGCCCACCGCCTGAACGGCCGCCGTTCTCACGCCTGCCAGAACTACCGGAAGCGAGATCGGAATCTCGACCTTCCCTAGAACCTGAAATCTGCTCATTCCCATGGCCCTTGCAGCCTCAACCGTATCGACCGGAATCACCTTCAGACTCGAATAAGTATTCCTGACTATCGGGAGCAACGAATAAAGAATCAAAGCTATCATCGCTGGAGCCCAACCCACGCCGGTTATTCCTATCTCCCTCAGAAAAGGCAGACTGCGAGAAAGATAGGAAAGGGGAGCGATCAGCAGCCCAAAGAGAGCTATACTGGGAATCGTCTGAATGAAATTCACCACCCCGAAAACCGGCTTCTCTATCTTGGGAGACCTGTTAGCCACTATTCCAAGAGGCACTCCGATTATCACTCCGGAGACTACGGCTCCACCGGCTATCATAAGATGCCTCACCGTCTCCTCGAGAAACCTGTCGCTCCTGTTTGCGTACTCCTTCATGATCGCAAGCTCCTTGAGATGACCTGAGACAAGCATTATGAGAAAGGAGGCAATAGGAATCAATACAAGAAACGCGGAGAGTACCTTCTTATCTTTTAGCCTTCTTCTGGCAGCGAATACGACTATGTAGCCTGCCAGAAGCAGAAGCCACAGCCCTGTAGAGGGTGAAACTCTGGCGAACGGACCTGTTGCCGAGGCGATGGAGAGTGCGTGGCTCCCGGCAAGAAAAAAACCGAAAAGAGGTACAAGTCCTGCAACAATGCCCATAAGAAAAGCGTATTTACTGTAAGAAAGAAAGAAGATGGCAACCGAGGCGGCTGCAAGAGATAACAGCCCGACTATCGAGAAGCTTCCCAGGCTTACCGGCAGGGCTTCGGAAATCCTTGTCTCCTTAACCGAAAGAAAGCCCGGAATTACGAGCGAAAACAACATGATGGCCATTCCCAGAATGGCCATCACATCTCTTCGTCTGCCAATAAACTTCATGGATCCTAATCAATCAAGGACTTCGATCTCAGGAACTGCTCAGCAACATAACCCGCATCCAGACCTTCGATAGCTATCGAAGCGTTGAGAGACTGCAAACTCTCCAGGTCCAGTGATTCGAAGACGGGTTTCAGGAGTCCTTCGATCTCGGGATACATTTCGTAGACCTCTTTTCTCACTATGGGAGCGGGTTCGTAGACGGGCTGTACGCCTTTGGTGTCCTCAAGAACGACAAGTCTGAGGGCCGAGAGCGCCCCGTCCGTACCGTATGCCATAGCGAGATTGACTCCGTCTATATTCTGAGCGGCAGCCCTGATCGTCTGAGCGGTGTTTCCACCGGAGAAGGCGAGAAGCTGATCGTTGGAAAGCTCAAAACCATATGCCTCCTGGAAGGCGGGCATCGCATCGGGCCTCGTCAGGAACTCTTCGGAAGCGGCCAGCTTGATGAATCCCCCGCCGTTCACGTATGTCGCAAGGTCTTCGAGGGTCTTGATTCCCTCACTGTCGGAAAGATCCTTTCTGATCGCCAGAGCCCAGGTATTGTTCGCAGGAGCTGGAGTAAGCCAGACGAGACCGTTCCTTTCCAGATCCAGGGTCTTCACAGTCTCGTATCCCGACTTCGCGTTCTTCCATACCATGGGATCTGTGTTGTCAAAGAAGAAGCCTCCGTTTCCGGTGTACTCGGGGTAGATATCGATCTCACCAGCGATGATCGCCTTTCTGATGACACTCGTCGTGCCGAATTCTGTCTTGTCATTTACCTCGAAACCGTTCTTTTCCAGGATGATGACAATCATCTGACCGAGCAGAGCTCCTTCTGTATCAATCTTCGATGCCACCGTAATCGGCCCCTTCAGTGCCAAACCAATCACAGTTATCAATAATAGCGCTATTAGCATTATTCTCTTCACAACAACCAACCTCCATTGTTTGTATTGCCGATAATTATACTCAATTTAATTGTACACTATCACCGAAAATTTTCAATGCATTGCTACCTCTGTAGATTCGTCTGACTTTTGTAGAGAGCTAAGGCGCATTCGCGGAATCTCCTGTTTCCTCACTGTCGAAAAGCTCAAGAAAGAATCCCGGCGAGTATTCGCCTTGCCGCTCAGCCATCCAGCGTCATGAAGAGATTGTTCAGCGATTCCACGAGCGTCGGGTGAGCGAAGACGCCGTCTCTCAACGAGGTGTAAGGAAGACCGCCCATCATTGCTATCTGAACTGCAGACATAATCTCGCCGCCCTCCACTCCCAGAATTGCGGCTCCAATTATCTGATCTGTTTTCGAATCGACAAGAGCCTTCATCATTCCCCTGGTCTCATCCGTTTCGATTGCCCGCGCCACTCTATCAAAAGGCAGCTTTGCCACACGAAAGTCACGTCCCTGACTCGATGCTTCTTTCTCGGAGAGACCGATTCTTCCAAGCTGGGGATCTATGAATACGACATACGGGACAAACCTCTCTTCAATCGTCGAGCTTCCTCCGTTCAAGAGGTTCTGCTTCAATACTCTGAAGTCGTCGTAAGAAATATGTGTGAAGGCCGGTCCACCTTTAACATCGCCTATCGCGTAGACTCCCTCCGACGTGGTCTCCAGTTTGTTGTTTACCTTTATGAATCCCCAATCGTCAACCTGAACCCCGCTCTTTTCCAGATTCAGGTCGGGAGTATTGGGTAACCTGCCGGTCGCGAGCAGCAG
>DSBT01000160.1 GCA_011045915.1 Mesotoga infera | reverse complement strand
AAAGATCGACCCAGCTTCATCTGAAGTCTTGTTTCGATGCTTCGAGTTTGGTCTGAACTGATCACTTGATTCAATTAGAAGGAAGGCATCTTACGAGGTACCCGATGCGAGTTCAGCAAAAAAGCCCCCGCACGTCGCGGGGGCCCTCTGGGGGTTAACTGTGGCTTATAGTACTAGAAGCTAAGAAGAGAATCTCTTCTTCCCCAGACCGAAGAACCGATCAACAACTCATATTACCAACTCTGAACACCAAGAAGAGCTAGTCTTGTTGAGAAGAAACTGCTGGGCGACCCATCTGCTTCGTTCCCTTCATTAGCCACGGCAACCAGCGAAGCAATCTCCTCAATTCTGTCTTCCGAATCAAATGTCTCTGAAGTCAAGGACCCAAAAACAAAAAACTGTGGAGTTCTTACGTTAGTATTGGCATTACTGTTGTCAACAAAACCAACATCTCCTCCTTCACCCCCAACACTGAAGGCAAAGAAATCACCCATAAGAAATTTCACTCCATGGGCTGAATTGGCGTTGTTGATGTTGTTTCTCTGGAAATACATGTCCATGTCACCCCCGACTGCAGCTAATCGCAACCATGAGGTGTTTTTCTCTGGGTTCCCATAGTCGCTTACAATATTAGTAGCTATCTCCGAGTTCACTTCCTTTGGCAGATTTGCCACAATATTGTTATCCGAATTCCCATTGTTTATGTAGCCTAGGAGAGAAGGATAGGCAAGATTTGTTGCAATGTCCACATTCCCCAAGACCTTGATGTCGTACTTTCCATTAACCAGAGCCACCTTATGGGGATCATTTTCGTCATTCTCAAACCTAGTGTCGCCATTTATTACAAGATGGACTGCTTCGTTCTGCACTATACTAGATGGGATAGTCAGTTTGTTATCTCCATAAGAAATCACCAGACCTGATGTCGAGAATTCTGCAATGAACTGTCTCATATCTGCTTCGTGCCCTGTTGGAGGGTCAACATGGACAACATACTCGTCTCCAACATATTCGGCGGGCAGTACGTAGCTATTACCTGCTCCGTCTGTATCGTCCATTGAATAACGGATTTCTGTGACTTCTGTAGGAAAACTGGCCAAGTAATCTTCATACCATTCATTCAGATAGTCTTGTCTAGTCTTATCAGTCTGAACAAGCCAACTTTCAAGCCACTGCTCAATCGTCTCTTCACCAGGGTTGGTACCGGTGAAGCTTAATACAACTTCAGGACTGGTAAGAGTTCCTATCACAACATCCCCAGGAGTCGCTTGACTAGTCAGACTTAACGTCAAAGGATCATCGAGGATTATTGCGCTTCCAAACACAATATCTCCTGTAATTCCGCTATTTCCAGGACCAGCGTTCATCTTCTTCAAGACTCTGTCAAGTGTCCCCAATCTCAAGGCTGGTAAACCGCCCTGGGCAATCCCAACTCTTGATATTACTCCAAGTGAATACCGCTTTATTCCATTTTTTTCGGCAGAAGCTATCGTTATGTATCTAGCACCAACAGAGAAAACATAGCATTCAATGGAATACTCATTGCTTCCCAATCCTGCGTCTCCACTGTAATAATTGACTTCAGAACTCAGATCAAGACAACTCGTAGTCTCATTTATTGAGCTCACATAATCAAGCCACAATGCGCTCTCAGCACCCGCACGCGATGAGATACTGTTCTTGAAATCGTTTATTCCTGGCCAGCGAGACTGGAATTGCCCATGATCCTTGAGGAAGAAATGAGATCCGACCTCAACCGCATTGCCTGCAATATTTTGTACTCTTGAGATCGCCTTGTAACTCGCAAGAACATCTGTTGTTCTTGATAGCTGAGACCCAGTTGCAAGCAAGATAATCGTTCCAAGCGCAACAAAGCTTAAGGTAGCAACAAGAGCAAATCCTTTTCTTCTATTGCGTTGACAAGACCACATGAATGATCTCCTCCTTCTTACTAATCGTGTCACTCAATTCTATTCTGAACGAAAAAAGATCATTGTCCGAACCCAGCATTTCTTGAGTGATATCCACTACCTCAATGCTCCCCAGTCCTGCAAGACTTAACTTTCCTTCATATTCATTGCTCCCATTCAGATCGGTCAAGATTTTTCCGATTCTGTTTTCAATCTCCGCTTCAGTAGAGGATTCTCTCAGTATTCCGTCTTCCCTTATGTAAATCCTAACAAAACTTACTGCCGCCTCCATTGTGGAAGTATTTGCAATTCTTCCGGACATAGAGTTGTATCTAACTATCAAAAAGACTCCTCCAGCTACGAACAAGGCCAGCAAAGCAATCGATACCACTGCCTCCACAAGCGTAAATCCCTTTCTAATAGAACCTCACCGCCCCTCTGGCTTCCTTGGTGAGGATTGCTACACCAGGGTTCACCGGATCAAAATAAGTGAAGGTTGCAGTATAGCTGAGATAAGTTGTACCAGTTATCAAACTTACTTCAAACCCTTCTACATACTCAGCGATAATTGACATCAGTGTTCCCTGACCTTCTTTTCCTTCATACAAGTGAACAATCCTACTGAAATCTGGTTGGAAAGTTATCAATGATGACTTCGTCTCCCAACCAGAAGGGGTAACATTTGAAGGAATACTATTAGTGACAACTATCTGTGAATAAGGCTCATCTTGTGGCTCTTCGTCTTCTTCCTCATTACCAAACGAAAACAACACAGCAAACTGCCTAGAAACAAGATAGTTCATTGAAGAATGTAACTTCGTAATCTGCTCATCAATGGTCATAGACGCATTAGTACCTCTCGAAATTCTTAGAGACTGTGTTGAGACCAGAGTAACAATCAGTAGCACGACAGACGATATCGCCAGAGCTACCAGAAGCTCTGTCATTGTCATTCCCTTTTTCCTGGATTGATCAATAGTGAACAATTAAGTCCTCCATTTGAGCTAAATTCATTCTATCTACAAAGAAAACACGTAACTGACTTCAATTCAATCTAGCTTAATCAATGCCGGTACTGGATAAGAAATACAATAGGAGTACGAATAGGTAAGACAATGAAGTCCACGATTCTTAGGGCAAATGATCAAACACTATTCAGAATTATCAAATCAGTACGCTTCCACCTGAAACAATTTTATCACATTATCTTGAACAATAGCTCTCGACACTAACACCCATGCCAGATCGACCACGTTCTTGAGCAAAACCAGACATCGGATTTAAAAGGTCAAGAAGCTTTACTCATGTGAGGTTAATGCAAGAACATGCCACTACTCCTTTAAATGGAGCTCATTTTCTTGAAGGTTGGCAACCTTTGTCGAGCTCTAACGGGAGGGATTTGCTCTCAACTCATTTTCCCTGATGAACTTTGTGGATGACTCGCGATGAAATTGATTTCTCGACAGGGAGAGAATGAAGGTTAGTTGGCTCATCGAATTACAAACGACTTTT
>DSBT01000159.1 GCA_011045915.1 Mesotoga infera | reverse complement strand
TTCCACTTTCGCTCTCGTTACTAACCAAAAGCACATCTCCTGTGTAGACCGGGCCAACTTTGTCCACACCGTCAGCAGGAACGGCATTCCTAGTTATGAAGCTCCAAAGAGAGCTCTCAGCAGTTGCTCCTTTAGTGTCTTTTGCAACTACTCTCCAGAAGTAGGTTGTTCCCTCTGTTAGTTCTCCGGTCTGCCAGGTTCTGGAAGAAATGCCCGAGGCTACTTCTAATGGATCCGAAGAGGTTCCAAAGTAAACATCAAAGACCAACTGATCGCCGTCTGGATCCACACTTTCCCATGAGAGCGTTAGGCTCAATTCTTGATCGACCGAACCACTAACAGGGAATGGGGAATTTGGAGCAGTTGGCGCGCTATTCTTTTCGGTAACGGTCAGAGTGAACATCCCTGTAACTGATCCACCTCTGCCATCAGTTACTCGGATTGATATGTCGTAATTTCCTGCATTAATCAGTGAAGAATCAACTGTGTATATTCCCTCTGATAACGACCCCGGCCCGTTAAGAAGCGTATACTCTAGGCTGTCGCCATCCTTGTCGCTTGCATAATCGGAAAGAGTTAATCTCAGTGAATCTCCTTTGGCAATGCTCACATTCTCAAAGGATACAACAGGAATAGAGTTGTAGACAGCTTTCACTGAAAGAGGCACGGCTACTACATACTCTATAGAGGTACTGTCACCTGCATTAACTCCGTTGATGATCCAGTACATAAAGTTATATCCCGCCATTGAACTCGCTTTCAACGAGATGTTGGTACCTTCAGAGTACCAACCTGAGCCGCTTATCTGGACTAAACCTACAGGTTGAGTCACGGTTTCTACCTTCAATTCCTTGTTCATGTTCGCAGTAAAGGAGAAGTTTGAATCCAGCTTCACCGTTCTGTTTACAGAAGTCACTCCATCGTTCCAGGAGGAAAACACGTATCTTACATCTGTGCCCGTAACAAGATTCGATAAGTCTTTCTCTTGCGGTGAAATGACTGAGAAAGAGTGTGAGGTTCCTTCTTCAGCAACTAACTCAAAAGGTGACACAGCCTGTTTGTCATCGAGCTTTATAGAAAGTCCTTCGGGAGTTGTAGAGACTCTCAAAGTCTTATTTGTTTTTTCAATCTTCTCGTATACTGCAACGATTTTTTTGGGCGAGTCAATCGTCACTGCTACGGGGTTTTGCTCTATTGTGCTCCCATTCACCAACCAGCCAGTGAATCTGAACTCCGATACCTCTGGAGCCGTAAGACTAAGAACATTTCCCTTTTTCTGCCAGCCGCTCCCATCAATCTGAGCAAATTCAGATGATACTTCTACAAGAAACTCCGTCGTGTAAATAGCTTTTAGCCCCGTGTCTGCTCCAAGTTCAAAGGTCTTTGCATTTGTAGTCGATCCATCTGCCCATTTTGAGAATATGTATCTAGTATCGTTTCCAACTAACTCCGCATCTACGTCCTTCTCCTGCAAAGCTGGGAATGAAATTTGGACGGAAGTGCCCTTCTCAAAAACGAAACTCTTCGGTGATGAATAGGTTCCGGAATTGAGATTGAAGACCAACTCTGAAGGATCTGATAGAACCTCAAGCATTGATTCTTCCTTGCTCTTATAGACCGCAACAATCATCATCGGGCTGTTCGTTTCCAGGGCGATTACCATCCCATCTACACGCTCACCGTTCACTTCCCAGTGTGAAAAGTTATAATCGCTTGAATCACTTGACTCGTAAGAAAAAGAAGAACCTCTGACTTTCCAGCCAGTTCCATGGATTTCTGCAATCC
>DSBT01000158.1 GCA_011045915.1 Mesotoga infera | reverse complement strand
TCTACTTCCGCAGCCAGATCAACAATAATGTTACCGAAAACGCCGACCATATCATTCACCTGAAATCGAGATAAGCCTTAAAGGGTTTTCATGAAGAAGCAATTCGACCTCGTACTTAGAAAAGCCTTCTTCATTAAGCATTGATACAAATGTTTTCAAGACATGATCGTATCCGTGACCACCATACTTGTGAAGGTGACTCTTCCTAGATACATCCGAAGATATGATTACCCTATCTCCTAATCCGTTTTCAAACAAAAGCCGTATCATCTTTACTCTTTCAGAATCAGGACGGTAATCAATTCTTCCGATATTGTCAATACAGACATATGCTCCTCTTTTCGCAACTTCGATATGGATTTCTGGATCAGGATATAGATCCATGTGACCTATCCCTACCTTTTCAATATTCGCACCCGTCTTCTCCAGAAAATCGAGCTCTTCAATAGCATTAAAGCCGAAGTATGTGTGTGTAATTATTGCCGCCCCAGTCGTTTCCTGCGCTATAACAGCTGATTCGAACACTCTTCTTTCCGCGGGGAGTGTCTGCTGCCCCCAGCCAATTTCACCTATTACTCCAGCTTTGATATCAGTTCCGTCGATTCCCTCAGTTATGTCCCTGACGAATTCCTCGGCCATAGAAATTACACTTCCACTAATCGCTCTGAGAGGAAGATACAGACCAAAATAGAATCCTGTGGGACAAACGATTCGAACACCGGATTTCAAAGCGATATCTTCCAGAGTCTTCGGGTTGCGTCCCGTGTTAATGGTAGAAAGGTCAACCACTACCTCTCCGCCAGCTTCGGAAAAGTACTTGAGTTCTTGCGCGATCGTCTCGGGTTCAATCAAACAGGCATCAGAATCGTGCTTTATCTTCGACGTATCGAAGTTAACATGCTCGTGTGCCAGTAGTCTGCCCTTTACATCCTCAGAAGAAATATCACCGAGAACCGTCCTCACGAATCTTCCCACGGTCATTCGCCTCTGATTTGCTCAACAGTTTTCATAAGGCTTCTCACTTTGCTTG
Organism: Mesotoga infera; assembly: GCA_011045915.1. Lineage (NCBI taxonomy): Bacteria > Thermotogati > Thermotogota > Thermotogae > Kosmotogales > Kosmotogaceae > Mesotoga > Mesotoga infera. Next base: position 1,064 of record DSBT01000158.1, on the reverse strand, counting down.
CGTCAACTGGATTCCACCATTTGTCATCAACTTTCAGATGTGTTCCTGCAATTGCTCCTTCACATTCACTGAGTATACGGGCTATATTGTTCTCAGAGGTTCCGCTTCCCACAATAACTGGTAGTTTTGAAACTTTCTTTATCGTTCTAATCTCATCCGAGCTGGTTTCATCACCTGTTCTTTCGCCCGTGGCAATCAAGACATCGGCAGCAAAGAAAACATTGTCTAATGCTTGTTCTTCAACTGATCTGTCTGCTGTGATTGCATGACTTCCATGTTTCACATGTACATCAGCGAAGACTCTTATGTGATCGGATTTCAAGAAGGATCTGTACCTGAGTGCTTTGGCCGACGGACCCTCGACAAATCCCTCATTTGCTACGTAAGCGTTAGCCCACTGGTTGCATCTTACCCACAACAGCCCCGAAACAGATGCCACTGCCATGGCAGGGACTACTCCATTGGCCAGCATGTTGACTCCAATAGGAATATCGAATTTCGAACGTATTTCCATTGCGACCGCAGTCAACCCGGCGACCGTTTCAAAGGAAATATCCCTTGGATTAGGAAAGGGGAGATCCCAAGCATTCTCAATCTGCAATCCGTCAATTCCATTTTCAACATACGTTCTTGCATCCTCTAAAGCAGCATAAAGAGTTTTTCGGAAATTTCCTTCATAGAAGGGTGACCCCGGTAGTGGTTTGCAGTGAATCATGCCTATCACAATCTTCTCTTTTCCAAATATCTCTTTGAGGGCATTAGGACGATCCGGAAAGACATCCTTAAACACATCAATCACATCCAATCTATGTCATTTATTCCTACTTCTTTCTCTAATATAGTTCAACCAGACTGCAAATAGAATTATCATTCCTTTTACTACCATCTGATTGTAAGAAGAAACTCCTAACAAGTTCAGTCCGTTATTCAGAGAACCTAGAAGAAGCACTCCCACAAGCGTACCTAGAATAGATCCCCTACCACCTGAAAGACTTGCTCCACCAAGAACTACAGAAGCTATTGCGTCCATTTCAAGGCTAGTACCTGCATTTGGACTGCCACTG
>DSBT01000157.1 GCA_011045915.1 Mesotoga infera | reverse complement strand
GGAGAAATCGGCCTCTTCAAGATTCTCTCGGAGACCTCTGTAGCGGCCGGAACCAGGAGAATTGAGGCAATAACCGGAACCACTTCGCTCGAATATTTCCGCAATCTCTTCAACAGACAGAAGACGATCAGAGAAGTACTTGAAGTTCCTGAGGATATAATAATTCAGCGGCTTCAGGGGATACTCGACGAACTTAGGTCAGGCGGACAGGAGATTGTCAGATTAAAAGAGAAGCTACTTTCAGGCGATTCGCTGATGAAAGATAAGAGAATGACGGCCAAAGGCGTCAATCTGCTTGTCAGAAGAGTAGAGAATGCGCCGTCCAGCGCTTTGAGAAACGGCGCAGATGTCCTCCTCAGCAAGGAAGGCGGCGGCATAGTTATTATCTTCAATGAACTGGAAGATTCTATTTCTTTCGTCGTGAAGGTCGAGAAGAGACTTACTGAAAGGTTTAAGGCAGGAGAAATCGCAAAGAAGATAGCCCGCGACCTGGGAGGGGGAGGAGGAGGCAGGCCAGACTTCGCCCAGGCAGGTGGAAAGGATGTTTCAAAATTGGAAGCCGTCATAGACAGGATCGATGAATACCTCTAATAATGAGTTTGACGATGCCTCCTTAGGCAGCCTCTTTGCCGTCTCAGCTTCTCCCGACAACCTTTCCCTAGACAGTCTTGCCTTTGTGGGAGATGCAGTGTACACTCTTTACTTCAGATTGAAGACTCTCCCGCAGGCGCATCGGAGGGCAGGTCATCAGCACAATATTGTGAAAGACTATGTAAGCGCTCCCGGTCAGAAAAAGGCTCTCGAAGAGGTCGAAGGACTTCTCGTTGAAGAGGAGAGGGAGATAGTCAGACGGGGTTACAATTCAAGAGGCTCGAAAAAACATGGGGACGACGAGGATTATAGAATGGCTACCGCTCTCGAGGTCCTTATTGGTCATCTATTCCTTGAGGGAAAACTCAAAAGGATAAAAGATCTGCTCGAAAGGGTGATTTGATGTATCTCCATGGCAGAAATGTGCTGAAAGAACTGCTTGGAATCGATTCGTCGCTACTGAGAATCAGACGAATACTCTTCACCAATCAGAGGAATGTCGATTCTCAGTTGCTCGAACTTGCCAATGAAGCGAAAGCTAAGGGGTTTAGAATAGAGGAGATGCCCCCGGAAAAACTCGCAAATCTCTGCCGAGAGAAGAAGCACCAGGGAGTGGTGATTGATCTCAAGGAGTTCTCATACGTGGACCCTGAAAGAATGCTTGACAATCTTGAAGAGCAGAACACAGCAACCATTGTGCTTCTAGATCAGATCCAGGACCCACATAATCTTGGAGCGATTATCAGAACTTCAGTTGCGGTCGGGGCCGATGCCATCGCAATAACTTCGAGCAACTCTGCCGAAATTACTCCGGCAGTCGTAAAGGTCTCTGCAGGACTCGCCTTCAGTATCCCGGTAATCAAGATAGTCAATATGGCGCAGTTTGAGAAATCTCTTAAAGAAAGAGGATTCTGGATATATGCTTCAGATATGGACGGAACGCCTTATTACGAAAACGAATATTCTGAAAAATCGGCCATAATATTCGGAAATGAGGGAAAAGGAGTCAGGCGGCTGGTGAAGGAGAGAAGCGACGTTCTCATTTCGATTCCTATGGAGAAGGCGGTAGATTCGCTGAATGTCGCTGCCGCTGCGGCTATAATTCTGTTCGACAGACGACGCCAGCTGGCCGTAAGAGGAGAGTGAACAGAACTAATGAGAATACGTGAATTGTCGTCCGACGTTGTTAGGAAGATTGCCGCAGGTGAAGTCGTAACGGGATGCTTTTCCGTAGTGAAGGAACTGGTGGAAAACAGTATAGATGCCGGTGCAACGGCTATTGAAATTGAGATCAAATCGGGCGGAAAAGAATACATAATGGTAAAAGACAACGGAAGAGGGATGACCAGAGAAGAAGCGAGCGTTGCTATTCTGCCTCATACTACAAGCAAGATTTTCTCCATAGAGGATCTCGATTCTCTCCTTACATTCGGCTTCCGGGGAGAGGCTCTTTCAACGATAGCCTCGGTGTCGCGCATGCGGCTGTCAACCGTCTCAGATACAGAGGAATTTGGGGTAGCTCTCGACATTGCAGGAGGGGATATCACGGGAGAGAAACCTCTCGGCGGTTCGAATGGTTCTGCGATCGAAGTCTTCGATCTTCTCTATAACACGCCCGCGAGAAGGAAGTTCTTGAAATCCGCCTCAATTGAGGGTCGAATGGTAACTGAGATGGTTCAGAGGTTTATACTCGCATTCGATAAGATCGATTTCACTTATTCTCGGGATTCTCAAGTCATATTCGATACAAGGGGTCTTGAATCGGTCGAGGCAAGAGCTGCGCTTATCTATCCAGGGCTTTCTGAAAAAGACTTGATACCGGTTTCGGAAAGCTCGGGAGAAATAAAGATACGGGGTTTTGTTACACTCCCAAACCGCACAAGAAAGAATAGAATGGGTGAAAACATTTTCGTGAACAGCAGATATGTTAGGCAGTTCGAACTGAACTATGCTCTCGAGAGGGGCTTCGGAGAGACTCTTCAAAAGGGGAATTTCCCTTTTGCAGTTCTCTTTATCGATATCGATCCTCAGGAGGTCGATGTCAACATCCATCCACAGAAGTTAGAAGTGAAATTTGCCTCTACTGCATCCGTTCTGGATCAGGTGAAGAGGGCTGTGCGGTCTGCCGTTAAGGGCGCCGGTCATTTCACAATCAATGTGGTTCATAGCGAAGAGGATACCGCCGAAAGATCGGCTGAACGGAAAGACATCTCAGACATTGATCAGGAGCATTTAGCAAGGGATCACGGCTTCAAACACTCTTGGAGGAACCAGAGAGTCTTCGATAACAGTGCTAATGAATCGTACACACAGTCCAGATTCGATCGTCACCTTTTCAGATCATTTGCTCCTGCTGAAGAGCGCGAACAATCAGCAACCAAAGAAAAGATCGGGGGAGCAAAAGCAAGTTTCATTGGCGTTTTAGGAGAACGGTATTTGATTGCGGAATCCGAAGACGGTCTCTTGTTGATCGATCAGCATGCCGCTCACGAGCGGATCATCTTTGAGGCTCTAAAAGAAAGCAAGAAAATCTCCCCTCAAAACCTTCTCATGCCGCTTGAACTGAATCTCGAGAGGTCCAAAATGGATCTGATTATCGCGAGAGAGGAAACGTTGAAGAAGCTCGGGTTCACTTTCAATTTCGGCGATGATAAAATCATAATGGTATCCATTCCTCAAGTCATTAAGACGGAGGGTGCAATAGAAACTCTCGAGGAAATTCTCGACGAGATGAGGTTGGAAGGTCTTGAAACTCCCGAGAGGGTTTTCGATAATCTTTTGGCCTCTATATCATGTAAAGCGGCAATAAGAACTGGAAACAAACTTGACATAGGGCAGGCTGAAGTTCTTTTTGAAGAGTTGAAGGAGAAGAATCTTCTTGTGTGCCCCCATGGAAGACCAATATCCATGGTGATAAGACTGGAGGATCTGGACAGATATTTCTCCAGATAGCTCTCAGAAACAATGCTTCACATCAAGGGAAACCGGTGCAAATCCGGTACGGTCCCGCCACTGTAAGCGGTACGAACTCTGCACATGCCACTGGGCAACCGGGAAGGCGCAGACAGTAGATTGATCCGCAAGTCAGGAGACCTGTGTGAGGCTCAGATATCACCATCCTTCCGAGGTAGAGGGGTGGTGAAATTCCTTGCAAGAGGGGTGAGCTTTTTGAAGAGGTTTTTTGCAGTCGGCTTTATGGTGCTATTCTTTGTACTGTCACTTGCATTTGAAATCGTGGATGATCTTGGAAGACTTGTGGCGATCGACAATCCCCCCGATAGAGTTGTCATAGCTTCTCCTGCGATCACCAAGTATCTCGAAGTTCTGGGTGTATCGTCCAGGATCGTAGGAGTGACTGACTGGGACCCGTATGCCTTATCGAATGAAGTGGAGAAAATTGGCAATCTCGTTCCTCTCAACCTTGAGAAGATACTCTCTCTTGGTCCTGATCTGGTAATGATCTCTGGTGGCTTTCAAGAGGCGGAAGTTGCCAAGCTCGAGAAGATCGGGATCTCTGCCTTCGTATTGAATCCGAACTCTTTCGAGGATATCTACAGGAACCTCATGGTTGTCGGCAATTTGTTCGGCATACCTGATAAAGGACGTATAACGGCGATGAACTTCAGAGATGAGGTTCTTGAAATCGCAAAAGACTCCTATAATGTTCCACAGAACGAGAAGCCCAAAGTTGTGTACATAATGATAGTCGGTGAGGTAAGCGATATCTGGACTTGTGGAACGGGATCTTTCGTTAACCAGGCGATCGCATATGCCGGCGGAGCAAACGTCGGAGCACCTTACAGCGGAAATAACGGATGGTTTCCCGTCAGTCCTGAATTTGTTCTTAACTCCCAGCCGAACATAATTCTTGTGCCATATTATTACGAAGGCGGTCAGGAAGAGGCGGTAAAAATGATAACTTCTTACAAACCCTTTGCAGATCTTCCTGCGGTGAAGAATAACCGAGTCTACCCGCTTTACGACGGCCTAACCGCATATGCAAACCCTGATTTTGTTGACCTCGTGAAGACGTTGAAAGAGTTCTTCTATTGAAACGCGCTGCACTTTTCGCGTTTTTCTCCACAGCATCCGTACTTGGGATGCTGTGGCTCTCGAGTTTCGGAACAGTCAATTATTCGTTGAATGAGATCTTAGGCATATTTCTTGGAGACTCTTCGGAACCAGCTTCCAGTATCTACGTGAATCTCAGACTTCCGAGATTATTAGTGGCTTTCCTGATCGGCTCAGGGTTGGCGGTAGGTGGAAATGGACTTCAACTTACCCTGAAGAATCCCCTGGCAGACCCATATATTATCGGTATATCGGCGGGGGCCTCCTTTGGAGCTGTTTTGTCTTTGTTCTTGAGAGATGTTGGCAGAATATCGCTGAACATGGATCTCCTTGCTTTCGTCTTTGCCTTGTTTTCTTCATTCCTGACCTATACGATCTCCCGGAGAGGAGGGAGAATCCCTATAACAACACTGGTTCTTTCCGGAGTAATAGTCTCCTTTCTTTTCAACGCGGCGGTGACTTTTCTTGTCGTATTTGCCTGGCGAAATGTTATTACCTTGCACTTCTGGTCTCTCGGTTCTCTTTCGGGTGTTACCTGGGATGATTTTTTCAGACTGCTTCCGATTATTGTTCTCCAGTATGCTTTGTTCACGATAATTCGCCGAAGAATGATAATAATGGCAGCCGGAGAAGAACACGCCATGACTGTCGGAGTTCACCCCGAGCGTATAAAGTTCCTCGTATTCTTCACCGTATCAATCGTTTCGGCAATTGCAGTCTCAACAGCCGGTTTGATTGGTTTTGTGGGACTTGTTATACCCCACATGGTTAGGCTTGCCTTTGGAACTGACAGCAAGCTGAACCTTCCTGCAACTGCTATGTTCGGCGGGGTTTTTCTGGTGGTCTGCGATACCATTGCGAGAACGCTCTTTCAACCCACGGAACTCCCAATCGGTGCAGTGACTGCCCTGGTAGGCGCTCCCGTCTTCATATATCTTCTAAGAAGCAGGGAAGTGGCTAATGATGGTTGATCCAATACAGATAAGAGATCTGCATTTCAGTTATGGAAAGGAAGAGGTTCTGAGTGGAATCGATCTGGAACTCAGGCACGGTGAAGTGCTTGGAAT
>DSBT01000156.1 GCA_011045915.1 Mesotoga infera | reverse complement strand
GGGAACATCGCCACTCACAATACGCTGAGCCAAACCTTCTACAATTGCGGTTTTTCCTACTCCAGGTTCTCCGACGAGCGCGGGATTGTTCTTGGTTTTTCTTCCAACAATCTGTATTACCCTTCTGACTTCATCTTCTCTACCTATAACGGGCATAAGCTTGCCTTCCTTTGCAAGCTGAGTAAGGTCGATTGTGAACTTCTTCAAGGAAGAAAGATTCTCATCCTCTTCTGCGCCGCTTTTTCTTCGGCCCTTGAGAATCAATGTATAAATGTTATCCAGATTGATCCCGTATTTAGACAGGAGTCTGCTTGCGACAGCAGAGGTCTCCCGTACCATCGCCAGAAGTATATGTTCGGTTCCGGTTTTCGAATCGTGCATTCTTCTCGCTTCACTTCGCGCATTCTCAAGGATGTGTCTGGCCTCCGGGGTGATATATATCTGGTTTGTTGATTCGCGGCTACTTCCGTAACGTCCGATGACTTCTTCAACATCTTTCTTCAAAGAATCTATGCTGATGTTCTTCTCGTTCAGTATCTTGATGGCAATATTATCCCCGTCCTCAAGCATAGAAAGAAGAATGTGCTCCGATGCAAGTTGATTCTGTCTGTATCTCATCAGGATGTCTTGAACATCCATGAGGATTTTCTTGGCCTTCTCAGTGTACTCCTCATAGTTGATCATGCTACACCTCCAAAAAAAGGGCGCCCGAAAGCGCCCTCTTAGTTTCTCTCTTACGTTAATCGATCTTCACTTGGATTGCTTCTTTTTTGACTTCTTCTTTTTTGGGAAGCTCGAGTTTCAGGACACCGTCTTCATATTTCGCCTTGACATCATCACTCTTAACGTACTCAGGAAGCCTGAATATTCTCTGGAATGCTCCGCTATATCTCTCGTAGCGGTGATAGTCTCTTTCCTTTTCCTCTCTTTCAAGCTTCTTTTCGCCTTTGATTGAGAGAACGTCTTCTTCTACCTTGATTTCGAGTTCATCCTTCTTGATTCCAGGGATATCCATTTCGATAAAAACTGAGTTATCCCTTTCGTAGATGTCAACTTCAGGACTAAACATCGATGATTCTCTCGACTGGCTGTTCAACCCTTTGAAGGCATCGTTAAAGAGTCTGTCCATCTCCCTTTGAATCTCCTCGAAAGGTCTGAAAAGATCGCTTCCTCTTCTGATAGCCAACATATTAACACCTCCATTCTTTGGATCTCTATGATTTCTGTTATTTGCTGTCTTCCGGCGGGATATATTCGGTACCACTGTCACTATCATTATTATCACCTTCCTGTGGGACTCCGTCTGCAGGAGTTTGAGCCTGTGCTTTCTGGTAAACACTTTGTCCAACTCTCATACTTTCCTTCTGAAGCTGATCAAACAGGAGCTTTACCCTCTGCATGTTATCTTCGTTGAGTGCGTCTCTTAGGTCTTTCACGAGGCTTTCAAGCTTACCCCTGTCTTCGGATGAGATCTTTTCGCCGCTCTCGCTAAGGAGTTTATCGATGCTATATGCGAGTTGGTCTGCCTGATTCTTCAACTCAATTTCCTGTTTCTTTTGCTTGTCCTGCTCTTCGTATTTCTTTGCTTCCTCTACCACTCTCTTTATCTCTTCTTCAGACATCTTCTGTCTTCCGCTGACTACCATTGATTGTTCTCTATTGGTGCCCAGGTCTTTTGCTGAAACATGAACTATGCCGTCGCTGTCGATATCGAAGGTCACTTCAATCTGAGGAATTCCCCTTGGCGCGGGTGCAATTCCTGTTAACTTGAAGCTCCCGAGTGACATATTGTCTCGCGCCATAGTTCTTTCTCCCTGATAGACTGCCACTTCAACTTCTGTCTGGCCGTCTGCGGCAGTTGTGAAGACTTTGGATCTCTTAACTGGTACGGTGGAGTTTCTTTCAATTATCGGTTCCATCAGACCGCCCATGACCTCGACTCCGAGGGTCAGAGGTGTGACGTCAACGAGCACTAGATCGCTTTCGACACTGCCAGAGAGAATTCCACTCTGCAATGCAGCCCCAATCGCCACTGCTTCATCCGGGTTTATATTCTTGTTTGCATCTTTGCCGAAAATTGATTTGATGAAAGTCTGAACCATTGGTATTCTCGTTGAACCCCCAACGAGAAGCACTTCATCAATCTCTTTTGGAGAAAGCTTTGCATCGCTCATCGCTCTTTCTATCTGTTCTCTGGTACCCTCAACAAGATCCTTTATAAGAGACTCCAATGTCGATCTGGTTATCTTCATCTCGAGATGCAATGGCCCATCAGCAGTTGCAGTTATGAAAGGCAGAGAAATCTCCGTTTCAAACTTTGAAGAAAGCTCTATCTTAGCTCTTTCTGCGGCATCCTTCAGTCTTTGGAACGCCTGCTTGTCTTTTCTAAGATCGACGTTGTTCTTCTTTCTGAAGTCTTCTGCTATATGATCTATAAACCTCTGATCGAAGTCATCTCCACCGAGGTGATTATTGCCTGAGGTTGACAAAACCTCGACCACACCATCGCCAATATCTAGAACTGAAACATCAAAAGTTCCGCCACCCAAATCGTATACAATGATCTTCTTATCTCCGCGTTTCTTGTCGATCCCGTAAGCTACGGCAGCTGCCGTCGGTTCGTTGATAATCCTCTGGACTTCTAGCCCGGCAATAATACCTGCCTCTTTCGTGGCCTGTCTCTGAGCATCGTTAAAGTATGCGGGACAAGTAATAACTGCCTGCGTTATCTTTCCTCCAAGGTAGGCCTCAGCATCGGTCTTCATCTTCTTCAGAATATAGGCACTGATTTCCTGAGGAGAGTACTCCTTGTCATCGATCTTGACTGTGAAATCAGATCCAATCTTCCTCTTAATTGATCGTACCGTTCTATCAGCGTTCAATATTGTTTGCCTCTTCGCAGGTTCGCCAACAATGATCTCGCCTGTCTTGCTGAATGAAACTATCGAAGGGGTAGTCCTGTTACCTTCTGCATTTGGAATAACCTCGACGTTGCCGTCAGGCTTAACCCAGGAAATGACTGAATTTGTAGTTCCAAGATCGATACCAACTGTGTATTCTTTGTTTGCCATTTGATTTTCCCTCCTTACCACCAACTATCCATCTACAGTACTATTATAGGCAAGAGAAATTAACCTGTCAACAAGAAGAGTTTGGAATGTGATACATTTATAATGTATTGTCTGAGCCATCTTAAAAGGCATAAATAATACTGCAAAGTAATCGTATAGCGTTCTTAGTCTTCGACTGATAAAAGAATTACTTTTTTGGTCAGATGCCATCAGGGGTTTTCCAGCAGCTTCTGTTTAGTGCGCTCTATTGAGGAACTTCACTTGAAGGGAAATTCTAAATCATTTAGGTGTTGGTTTCTTTTTCAGGATTTCTTCAAGGGATTCAAGAGAAGTTGTTTCAATGTGTGCAGGATGTTCCTTAAGTATGGCAGGATATTTGAGACCCGAACCCGTCAAAACAACTACGACTAATGCTTTTCTCATATCCAGTTCTTCGTGCAGCTTGGAAATGGCTGCATAAGAAACGGCGCTTGCTGGCTGCACAAAGAACCCGTTCATAGCGAGGCTCCTTTGGGCTTTCATGATACTCGATTCATCAATTGCTACAGTTGCTCCACCATTTCTTTTGAGCATTCTCAAGACCGCATTTCCACTCGGAGGGAAGGGGTTCTCAATTGCATGAGCTATGGTTTCTGGATTATGAAATCTGGTTATTGTGGATGCGCGAGATGAAAAAGCGAGATCAATCGGTGAGCAACCTGCTGCCTGCGCAACGATCATTCGCGGTATACTGACTGACAATTTCGAATCCCTCAACTCTCGGAAGCCCTTTTCAATTCCCCTTACATTGCCTCCAGAGCTAGTGGGAACAATTACAAAGTCCGGAACCCTTTCTCCTAACTGAATAAATATCTCGAAAGCAATCGTTTTCGATCCTTCAACCCTCATCGGAGCGTCGGAATTTGCAAAGTAGATTCCGCTGTCGCTACCGGCTTCCAGAGAGTTGTAGTAAAGCTGCCCATAGTCACCTTTAACCTTGATAACTCTGGAGCCGTATATCGAAATTGGAGAGAGCTTTTCATCTGGAATCGAATCGGAGACAAGAATGGTGGTTTCCAATCCTGCTCTCTTGCCGAATGCGGCAACTGAAGCCGCCATGTTTCCGGTAGATACCGTACCAATGTGGTTGTAACCTCTGCCAATAGCATCGAGGACAGCTAGATAACTTCCCCTGTCCTTGAATGACCATGTTGGATTGATAGATTCATTTTTGGCGTAGAGTTCCATCCCGTAAGAGTCTTTGTCACCGAGTCTGGTCAGGGGGGTGAATCCCTCGCCTAAAGAAAGGGAGTTTTTGTCTTCCAGTCCAGGAAGGAGATCTGAGAAACTCTCCAAAATACCTGATCGATGGAATTGTATTTTCACAGTCCTTTTCATTTCAATAACTACTTCAAGAGGTTCTCCGCATTCACAGCGAAAACGCTCATCTGAGAACTCCTTTCCACAAGCGGTGCATATTAGTCTTGATGATCTCATTGTTTCGCTCCTTTCAAGTGTCTATCTGATAGATACTGTATTCAAGTATTTCTTTGAACCCGAGTTTCCTGGCAATCGATAGCGAAGGGCTATTCGCCGAGTCGCAATGCCAGTCAACTGTCAGTCCGTTCGATAAGAATTCATTTATACATGCTCTTGAAACAGCCATACCGAACCCCTGATTTCTGGATTCTTCGACTGTCTCCAGACCTACCTCAATTCTATCGGCAGATCTGTACACGCCGATGCACCAGCTTAGGATCGTACCTTTTCTGACTACTGCGTAACCACCGCTATTACGTAGGAAGGACTCCTCGTCTTTCCAAAAAGAGTATATCCAGCCCTCAAGCGCCTTGGTATTAGTCAGTTCCATCTCAAGCAATTCTCTGGTTATTCTTCGAGGAGCATTATCATTGTTGCAATTTCCACTTTTCATGTCCTTCGATGAACGCATCTGAAATAGAGATCTTCTCACCTGCCTGGAACCCAAACCGATTAGGATGTTTCCAAGTCTTTCATACATGACTGGAGCTGAATAGAAATTCAGATGAGGAATTCCAAAACCTCTTGCCAGCGTCATAAGAGTTTTAGAAAAGAGATCGCGCAAGGGAATGAGCAAATTATCTTCAATCCTGCCTCCAACCAGAATCGAATCACAGCAGTTCCAGATTACATAGATATTTGGCTCTTCGGGATTATCGACGTACACGATTCCCTTTGTATAAAGTTCTGTTACAGACAAGGACATGAGATTCTGGCCGAGTTCCTCAGCGATAGTCTCAATTCCCTGGAGTTTTTCCGGTTCCACATTATGCAACAACGCTGTCTCCTCCGATTTTGGTTCCTCAATTTTACTCTGCATCTCATTGGCAAAGCAAGAGAGTTGCACTGTTCTTTGTTTTGCACAATATACATGATAGATTATCTCAGGAGGTGATAAATTGGAAATCAAAGGATTTATTGAGATTGACGGGATTACCTACAGGCTTATTAGTCGTCAGAAGAGCTCATGCAAGAGACTGCGAATTAGAAGCAAAGGTCCGGTAGGTGTTCATCTGGGGACTGAAGAGAGCTTTTTGGAGAAGAATGCGGATTATCTGAAAAAGCTTCTAGAAAGCTCGGAAGTCGACATTCCCATTGGAAAGGATAACGGAGGAGCCGATGAATAGATTTGCAGATCAGTACGGAGAGATAGGTGCCAATATGCCCTCTGAGGAAGAGAGAATCAGTGAACATAACGAAGTTCTGCTTGATAGACTGGATAATATCATGCCAGGTCTTCTTCAAGAAGAGAATTTCGACGCCTGGTTGGTTATCGGAAGGGAAAATAACGAAGATCCCATAATAAGCACGCTTCTTCCCGGCTCGTTCTACGGGGCCAGCAGGATAACTGCGTTTCTCTTGACAAAAGACAAGAGATTCGTGCTATCTCCTTATGGAAGCAAGATGGAAGACTTCTACGAAAGCGCATGGAGAGTCGAAGACGGAGATATTTTCAAGTCTATTGCAACGCTGCTTGAAGATCTGAGAATTGAGAGTCTTGGAATAGACTTCTCGAAAGATTTCGCAGTGGCCGACGGAATAACTCATTCTCTGTTCGAGTCGCTAAGAAATCAGCTAAGCGGTAAAGTGAATCTGGTGAGTGCCGAGAACATCGCAATCAACTGGCTGCAGACCAGAACAGACAGGGAGATTGAGATATACAGGCATCTCGACAGAATTGCGCACATAATAATCCGGAATGCGTTTTCTAGAGAGAATATATCGTCCTGTATGACGACAACTCGAGATGTTGAGTTTCTGCTAAAGCGACTTGCAGTAGATATTGGATTGAAAACATGGTTTGGGCCGGATGTTGACTTTCAAAGGCGCGGTGTGGACGACCCTAGAAGTACAGGAGTAATAGAGGAGGGAGATCTTCTACACTGTGATTTTGGTTTTGTCTTCAATGGTCTGGCGACAGATACACAGCAAATGTTTTACCTGAAAATGGAAGGTCAAAGTAGCGTTTTGGAAGAGCTGCAAGATGTCATTTTCAGGACGAACGAGGTTCAGGACATTCTGGCACGAAATTTCATTGAGGGTATCAGCGGTAACGAGCTGTTAAGAATGTCATTGAAAGACGCAGCAGAAAAAGGTCTCGATGCGACGATCTATTCGCATCCTGTTGGTTATCATGGACACGGCGCGGGGCCAATCATAGGACTTTGGAATAATCAGAAAGGGATTAAGGGTACGGGAGATCTTAAAATCAGGGATTCGACTTGCTTTGCCATGGAGTTGAACAACAGAACTCCGGTGGCTTCTTGGAGTGGCCAGTCGGTTTACGGATTCTTGGAGGAGACTGTCGCTTTCAGAGACGGCGAGATTGACTATTTAGATGGAAGACAGAAAGAACTTTTTCTAATATAGGAGGTGGATACCATGAAGAAATCACTAATAGCATTTTGTTATATCGCATTGATAATCACTTCTGGGTTTGCATTTGAGCTGAAAGAGTCGGCCAAATCAATGAGTGTAACTGATCTTGCCATACTCGAAGTTCAAGAAAATCCTTCCACAGGGTATCTCTGGCATATTTTCGCGGAACCTACCGGTGTCCTGAGAAACTTCCTTGAAGAGCACAATACCCCCAGTATGATGCCAGGAGCTCCCTCCGTCAAAGGCTGGATAATGACTGCAGCAGAAGAGGGGAAGGCATTGATAACCTTAAAACTCTTCAGGGAGTGGGAAGGAGATAAGCACTCGATAGACTTCAGGGCATTGACTGTTAATGTAGCTGGTGAGGAAAAAGGCCAGGTTGATTTCAATATTCTAATGAACGAGGTTTCCCCCGGCTCAACCTTCACTGTGACTCTGGAAGAGAATGCCAGCACAGGATACTCATGGCAGTATCAGATTCTTGGAGAGGCTGTCATTGAAATCGATAAGAGAGTCCTGGCCGATGAGAGTGGAAAAGTCGGAGCCCCTTCAAAAGTCACCTGGACTTTCCAGGCGGCAGATGATGGGAATTCGGCAATTGTTTTTAGATATTTTAGATCGTGGGAAGGCGAGAAATCAGCGGTAGATTATAAAGCCTACAATGTCTGTGTGCAATGAACTCTGGGATTTTTTTTGCCGCTGTATAATATAATATAACTGAGGTGATCCTTGGTTGACTATCATAAGAGGTAAGCTGCAGGTATATCTGACATCAATTTTGATCATAGTTGTTTCGTCAATAGTATTTTCAATGCACTCTTTTCAGCCGGTCAGGCTGCTAGCTGTATTGAGTGAAATGGTTATTATTGCGGTTTCGCTCGTTGCGGCTTACCTCCTCGGGAACAGAGATCTTCATAGGGGAATACCTCTCGGACTCATTTTGCTGTCGCTTTCGACATACTTCGATTTACTCGAAGCGCTTACCGGAATGAATTACTTTGAGTTCATTTCCGTGGCTCTCTTAGCTGTAGGGTTTCCGGTTCTTCTGGCAAGTTCAATCTATCACATCAGGGAACGAAAAAAAAGAATCTCCGAATTCAGCGCAGTTTTAAGTAACTCGTTGGAGGGCATTCTTCTGCTGGATCTATCGGAAAATATCCTTTATCCGAACAAAACTGCATGTGATCTACTGGGATTCGGCGAAGAGCAACTGAAGATGAAGAAGTTTTCGGACTTTCTTTCTGAAGAGGGCAAGGAAAAATTGAGAGAAGCAAGATCTTGTCTCTTTTCAGGCAAGAATCTATCTGCATTTGAAGTCGAGCTGATTACGTCCGGCGAATCACCAATCGTTGCCGAGATTAGTCTGGTGATTGGAAGGAATGCAAATGAAAATCCTGATTCGATAATACTGACCTTCAAAGACGTAACG
>DSBT01000155.1 GCA_011045915.1 Mesotoga infera | reverse complement strand
GGATTCTGTCCTGCAGCCAGCAAAGCGATTGTTCCACCCTGGCTCCAGCCCATTATCCCTGCTCGATGGCCGTCTATTCTCGGAAGACTTGCTGCGTAAGCGAAGGCGATATTCGTATCGTCCACAGCCGAAGTGAAGTTGTAATCGATGTAGTCTGCAGTACTCTCGCCATTACCAATGAAGTCGAAGCGGACACTGGCAATACCTGCCTCTGCGAGAGCAGGAGCTGCCAGGAGGTAGCCTCCGCCGGCTTCACTCTTGTCTGAACCGGTTCCATGAAGCATGACGACTATAGGAAATGGTCCATCGCCTTCAGGGATGCAGATAACGGCGGGAATATCATGATCGATATTGGGAATCATGACTGATATTTCCGTATACGCCGCAGGAATCTTCAATACCGTTCCCACCTGGAGTGCATACTCATCAGTGATTCCGTTGAGCTCGGCGATTTCCTTCCAGTCGACATCATAGGCCTTTGCAATCTCCCATAGAGTGTCTCCCTTTACAACAGTGTACTCGGTTTCGGCCGCCAGAAGCATGGTGCCAAGAAGCAAGACCAGAATTACTGCAAGAGGAGCTCTCCTCGTAACTTTCAATACACTCACCCCTTACACAAGGATTTGGTTTCAATTTCAGTATACACCCCCAGAAAAAAGACGATAAGACAAACATCTTTCTTTCAGGTTATTTGAGCAGCTGCCATTCTATAGTCCAGTTATCGTGGTTCTCATGCTTTACAAAGGCAGAGTTATTTCATTACCACGTCCGCAATTCCTTCTAATGCAGATGAAGCTCCTGGCAAGAATAGATTGCGAAAAAACCTAAGGCATCAATAGCATTCTCTTAGCTTTGGCAATCAGTATATGCTGCAAACTTGAACGGCGTAGTCGAATTCTTCTCCGTGCTTCATCCACAAGAGAAGGAAGGAATTTCCTCGTAAAGGAAACGTCCCTGCGATCAGAATTTCACTCGATTCAGAAACTTCAAGCAACTGGATTGTTTCTGATCCATCCAGTCTCATTGCCTTCAATTCGAAGGCATCTCCATAAACGAGCCATTCGCCACCGGGGAGGACCGCGCAAGAAGAAGCAACAAAGACAGTTCCCGGCTTGGAGACTGTTTCGTTCGATGTGCTGAACAATTCTATTTCATTATTCTCATCCACAAAGAAAACCGTCCCCTCTCCTTGAAGCCATTGCAGAGAATAAGTCGAGTATGTTATTCCGATCTGCATTCTGGATTGCACCTCGTTGTCGAGCACATACAATTGCCCTCTCGGCTCGCGAAACAGTCCATACCTTCCGGAGCAATCATGATCGAAGAACTCCGTTCCTTCGATCGCGTTATAAGAAAACTCCTCAAAGTCTCCCGAAGCGCCAATGACGATGCCATTTCCAGCATAAGAATAGATCAAGAGTCTTCCATCTGAGTCCCAGTCAAATCTATACCGTTCAGTTGAAACAATCTCCAATGCCTCAGCCGGAAGAGGAAAGATCTCAAATTCACCTGTAGAAAGATCGAGTATCCTGAATCTCGTAGAAGGATCACTACCCGGCCTCATCTCTATCATTAGCCTATTTCTGTCGGCGGATAGTTCAAACCTTTGGGAGGGATACCCATTCGATGTCACATCAAGCCAGATCAACTCTCCTCTTATCATGTCAGCCGGTCTTTCCACAATACTAAACTCCTCAGAATGAGTCTTGAAGTGAGATGAGTCGATTTCTTTCTTTATTACAAGGTTATCGATTCTGTTTCTCAGCTGAAGCTCTCTTTGATTTGACCATCTCGTGTACATGAGACCATAGCTTCTGAAGATCTCTTTTGCCTCCTCGACGGCCTTGTCAAGGGAGTTGATTAGTTCTTTCTTTCCCTCGGCAGTCACAAAAGTGCCTTCACTTTCGATTCTTGCCAGAGATGCTTCAATACTATCCAAACGTTGATTGAGATGCTCCTCAGCTGCTTCATAAGCCATTGTTCTTTTTTCAACCCTTTCCATGAAATCCATGAATTCTTCGCAGAGTCCTAAGGAGCCATTGAGATCCCCGGCTGCAAGTCCCATTACAAGAGGGTTATCCAGAGTAAGAGAAAAGGAAATTTGGGACTTCTGAATTGAGGTGTTCTTTATAGTATAACGAATGTTGTATGCTGGACTTCCTGCAATCGTGTTGTCAGGATGGTTCTCGCAGTCGAGAATCATTTCTGTGAATGCTTCCACTCTCGATTTCAGATCATATCTTGCGTCTTCTGGATCGGCCGACTCAAAGTCTGAAATTCTGAGGCTCGCGACGAGCTTGAGCTCTTCATTTCTGGAGATCAGGTCTCTCAAGAGTTCGCCCTCCGAGCTCTCGCTAGAGATGTCCAGTGAAGGAACTCCGTGGCGTTGTATATACTCCAGCTCTCTCTTCAGGAGGAACAGCTCATCTCTAAGCTCGACCCAGTAAGCATGCGACTCATCGACGGAATCTGTAATTGCCGCAGCTTCTCTCAGTTTGTATTGTGCCCGGTCGGTTGTGATCTCTTCGGACCACAAGTCTGCGATTGTCTGAACCATGCTCTGTATTCTCTCGGTCCAGTTTTCAAGGTACTTCTCCTCAAGCTCGATGAAATCACTCGTCACAATAGCTGATAAG
>DSBT01000154.1 GCA_011045915.1 Mesotoga infera | reverse complement strand
TTGATCAGAATAGCAGCGTGATATAATCAATCGAAAGTTACCCAACGGAGGAGCACCCGAGATCAGTAGACGTTCATCAGGGGATTGGAACGGATCGAAAGGCGAGGGTGCCGAAGAAGGCGGAAGCCCCAGCGACCGACTTCTGGGCATACAGGAAAGACTTGTATGACTGTCACGAAGAATGCGTGGAGAGCCGGTGGGTTTGGAATGAGCCATTATTTCAAACCATTGAAGTGTTCCCGTTTTCTTCGGGAACACTTTTTCTTTTTTCGGGAGGTGGTTAAGTGCGACTCGCAATAGTTGGCGCAACCGGGGAAGTAGGCCGAATGATGTTAAGAAAGCTGGAGGAGGAGAAGATCTCGCCGAAAGTGATCGATCTGCTCGCCTCGAAGCGCAGTGAAGGAAAGCTTCTCAGATTTGGGGCCAAAGACCTGGAAGTCAGGGAGCTTCGTGATGAGTCCTTCGACATAGGCTACGATTACGTTCTATTTTCGGCCGGAGCTTCCGTTTCGAAGCATTATGCTCCAATAGCCGCGAAAAGGGGAGCTGTCGTTATAGACAACTCGTCTGCTTTCAGAAGTGACGCAGAGATTCCTCTTGTGGTACCTGAGATCAACGGGGATCTTCTGAAGGGCTACTGCGGCATTGTTGCAAACCCAAACTGCTCGACGATACAGATGGTTCTTTCCCTCAGCGGAATACACAAGAGCTACGGGATAAAAACAATCGTTGTTTCTACATATCAGGCTGTCTCGGGAGCGGGCAACAAGGGAATTGCCGAGCTTGAAGAGCAGGAAAGCGGTGACATTCACCCTTCGGTCTTTGTGAGGCAGATACACAGAAACGTCGTTCCCGTCATCGGGGATTTGCTCCATTCAAATTTTTCTACCGAAGAGATGAAGATGGTTCATGAAACTCGAAAGATCTTCAGAGACGATTCGATATCTGTCTGGCCAACAACTGTGAGGGTTCCTGTTGTTTACGGCCATTCTGAATCCGTCTTCTGTGAGACGGTCCGCCCCTTTTCACTGGAGGACCTTAGAAGAGAGATCGGGTCTTCAGAAGACGTAGTTTACAGTGAAGAAAGGCTGACTCCTGTCGAAGTAGCAGGTTCCGATCTGGTTTTCGTGTCGCGTCTGAGAGGCTTTGACAGATACCGCTTCCTCTTCTGGAACGTAGCCGACAACATTCGGGTGGGGGCAGCAACAAATGCAGTTCGAATCATGAAAACTCATTTGGGAGGTACTTGAGATGAAAGGCGCATTTTACTCTGCAACGGGAAACACGTTTCTCGTGGTCGATTCGCGGGATACAAAGCTGAGCGATGAAGGAAAGCGCGATCTTGTTCTCAAGTACGTTAACGACAGAGATGGCGCGATCTTCGTGGAGAGAGACTTCATGGATTACTTCAATCGTGATGGTCATAGGGCCGCCTTTTGTGGAAACGGAGCGAGGACTTTCGTACACTTCATTCACGAAAAGGAAGCCCGGGATACGGTCGAGTTTTCCTCTTACTCGGGAAGTCTATTGGGCTTTGTGGATGATGTTGTCAGCGTTAGGATGCCATCGCCAAAATTTCTTGGAAGTTTCAAGGAGGAAGAATATCACGGGGAGATTGTCGTAGTCGGTGTGCCGCATCTTGTGATAGAGGGGGATACGCAAGCTATCGACTGGAACGCTCTTCTTCCACTGAGGCACTTGTACGACACCAACATAAACGTCTTCAGCGTCATGGAAGACGGCATGCTCAGAATACGAACCTTTGAAAGAGGCGTCGAGGGAGAGACGGGCGCCTGTGGCAGCGGTGCGACAGCAGTCGCATGGATTCAAAGCAGGAGGACTGGCAGTGAGAAGATAGTCCTGCAGGCCAATGGAGGAGTTCTTACTGTCACCTTCAGAGACGGTGCTGCCTTTCTAGGAGGAGGTGTAGAGAAATGTTCAGAGGAACTGGAACTGCGGTAGTAACACCTTTCAAGAACGGTGATGTGGATTTCGACGCATTCGAGAGGTTCATTGGATTTCAGCTTGAGAGCAAAATTGAAGCCCTCATAGTTCTTGGAACAACTGGAGAATCGCCAACGATAAGTGATTATGAACGCACTCAACTGATAAAGACTGCCGTTAATGAGTCAAAGGGCTCGGTGCCGGTGATTGTGGGGACGGGCACGAATTCGACGGAAAAGACTGTGGAGATGTCAACAAGAGCCTTTGATGAGGGCGCCGATGGCGTACTGGTAGTCGTCCCCTACTACAACAAACCAACCCAAGAAGGTCTTTATAGGCATTTCGGAGAGATAGCAACACGGGTGCAAGGACCTGTGATAATCTACAACGTTCCGGGAAGAACGGGAACCAACATGCTTCCCGATACGATAATCAGATGTCTGGATTTCGATAACATTGTCGGCGTCAAAGAAGCAAGTGGAGACCAGTACAATGTTGACTACCTTCTTTCAAGACTAAAGGCAAATCATTCTGATCTCAAGGTTTGGTCGGGAAACGACGATCAGGCCTTTCATCTCTGCTGCAGTGGCGGCGACGGTGTTATCTCGGTTATTTCGAATGCTGCCCCTCTGAAGACATCTTCGATGATCCGGTCTATTCTCGGCGGCGATCTCGAAAGAGCGAGGGACTTGCATCTAGAGCTTCTCCCAATTATGAAAGCATTCTTTGTCGAGTCAAATCCCATACCCGTAAAGTATGCCCTGAGCCTGATGAACTATTGCCAAAACGAACTTCGCTTGCCTCTTTGCGAACTCTCCCATTCGAATCGAAAGGTCGTTGAAAGAGCTATGAAAGAGAGTGGTGTCCTGTGAAGTATGGATTAGTCGGCTCTTCAGGTCGGATGGGAAAGGAGATTATTGAAGTCTTCAAAGAACATGACTTAGTTCTCGAAGTTAATGATAAGGGCATCTTCAAACACGGCGAACCTGAGGTTATCATTGATTTCTCGAATCGTGAAGTTCTAAAAACGACAATTGAACTGACAGATCAATTTGGCGCAGGTCTGGTAGTCGGAACTACAGCCCTTGACCAATCAGATATTTCTGATCTTGAAAAGCTTGCCGAAAAGGTCCCTGTGGTTCAAAGCTTCAATTTCTCAATTGGCATAAACCTGCTTCGAATGATCCTCAAAGAGTTTTCAACTCTTTTGAAAGGCTTCGAAGGCGAGATAATTGAAGTGCATCACAGTGCGAAGAAAGACACGCCGTCAGGTACCGCTTTGATGCTTAAGGAATCTACGGGAAGAGACTTGCCGATTCACTCTGTGAGGGCCGGGGGAGTTCCCGGAGATCATACTCTCTTCTTTGCTAATGACGGAGAAGTTATCGAGATAACCCACAGAGCGATCTCCCGCAAAGTATTCGCGATTGGGGCGCTTACGGCAGCTCAGTTCTGTGCCGATAAAGAAAAGGGGTTCTACTCCTTTGAGGAGGTAATTGAATGGACGCAGAGACGATAATAAAGATGATAAAAGACTCGAAGAAAAAGACCCCCGCAATATGCCACATCGCGGGGGATTTGGCTGAGCTTTCGATAGCGGGTGTAGAATTCGTCGGAGGCAAAGACTTTGGAATCCTCTTCGGCGATCTGAAAGATATAAACGGAGTGATCGAGGCCAACAGAGACAAGATTGTTGGTCACCACATCGAAATAAGGGCGAGAAATTCTGCCCTTCCCCTCGCCGATCTCACGAAGTACAGGGCTCGTATCGAACCGGGAGCTATTATTCGTGATCTCGTTGAAATTGGAGACAACGCGGTCATAATGATGGGGGCCGTTCTCAATGTCGGCGCGGTGATTGGCAAAGGAACTATGATAGATATGAACGTAGTAGTAGGAGGCAGGGCAATAATTGGAGCCAATTGTCACATTGGGGCGGGAGCCGTTGTCGCCGGTGTTGTGGAGCCTCCTAGC
>DSBT01000153.1 GCA_011045915.1 Mesotoga infera | reverse complement strand
GTTTCTCTGTGACAGTGAATGCACTTATCGATCCTCTCTTAATATTTGGTATAGGCTTTCCTAGACTGGAGGTCTTCGGTGCAGCTCTTGCAACTGTGATATCAAGAGGATTTGTTGTAATAATTGCGACAGTCATTCTATTCAAGGGAAAGAGAGGATTTAAAGTTAATTTTAGAGATCTTAGGCCGAAGTGGAAGACGCTTACCCGCGTTTTGAGGATAGGCATCCCTTCTTCTGCCGGACAGTCTATAACGGCTCTCGCATTTCTCATAATAACTTCGATGGTTGCCGGCTTCGGTCCGGTGGCTACCGCTGCCCTGGGTGTAGGGAACAGAATAACTTCACTTGCAACGATGTTCTCTTTCGGTCTTTCCCAGGCAACGTCATCGATGGTTGGGCAGTATCTTGGCGCCGGAAGAAAGAGTGATGCTTATTCAGTTGTATGGAAGGCGACCGGAATAAACGTATTGGTTGTTGGAGTGATCTGTACCGGTACGTTCTTCTTTGGGAAGGAAGTGACGGCGTTTTTTATCAATGATCCTCTCGTCTTGATTGAAGGAGAGAAGTACTTCAGAATAGTCTCCTTTTCGATACCGGTTTTTGCGAGTTACAACATTTTCGACATGGCTTTAAGAGGTTCGGGCCACACGATACAGTCCATGATCCTCAATATCACAAGACTTTGGGGGGATTCGTCTTCCTCTGATATACTTTTTTGGTCTTTCCATGGGAACCACAGGAATCTGGTACGCGATGCTCGTAAGCAACCTTGTGATTTCCTCTGCGGCGGCCGTGGTTATCTTCATGAAGCGTTGGCTGAAACCGGTTATTTAGTTTAGATTATGTCAAGTCCAATATGAGGTGATTACCACCGTTTACAGACGATGTCTTCGATATGTTACCAAAATTCTCTTCATTGTTTCACTTCTTAATATTTCCTTATTGTCATTAGTGGTACTATTCGAACAACACGCAAAAGCTCGAATTTTTTCATTCTGGCTAGTTAATTGTACTCTCGGAGGAATAATTAGCTTAGAACACCTATTTTTGCACTTGCTTAGCTTTTAATGAATGTGCATCAAATAATGGGTTAGTCTCATTCACTTGTAACCACTTCAGGAGGAGGTAGAAGTATGAGAAAACTCTTTGTTATTCTCTTAGTTGTCTTTCTTTCCGTATCAGCGCTTGCTTCAATCAAGGTAGGTGCGATTCTTCCGATGACTGGGGGAGTCGCCGCGTTTGGCCAGATGATCTGGCAGGGAGTAGAACTTGCAAACGAGCTGTTCCCGGAGGTTCTTGGGGAGAAAATTGAAATCGTCTTACTCGACAACAACTCAGACAAGGTTCAAGCCGTAAACACTGCCCGTCGTGCCATCGAGCAAGAGGGGGTTGTTGCGATTATCGGGCAGGTAATTAGCTCGAATACGATAGCGGGAGGGACGGTCGCGGAAGAGAACGGAGTAGCTATGGTCTCGCCAAGTTCAACAAATCCACTTGTAACTCAGGACAAAAAATACGTTTCCCGTGTCTGCTTCAGCGATCCTTTCCAGGGAGTCGCCGCTGCATTGTTGGCATTCAACAACATGGGTGCGGAAAATGTTGCCGTCTTTGTAGACGTTGAGCAGGATTATGCCGTCGGATTTGCAAATTACTTCAAAGAGACGGCTCTTGAACTCGGGGGAAGCGTTTTCTATGAGTATTACAAATCGGGAGATCAGGATTTCACCGCGCAGGTCTCTGACGCTATTTCCAAAGGAGCCGGCGCCTTCTTCATTCCCGGATACTATCAGGAGATCGCACTCATAGCTATCCAGGCCAGACAGTTGGGTTTCTACGATCCAATAATTGCAGGTGACGGAGCAGCAGTTCCCGAAACTATTGAAATCGGTGGAGACGCTGTGAACGGATTGTACTTCACAACTCACTATGATGCAGGAAGTCCTGCGTTGACAGAGAATGCAAAGCTCTTTGTGCAAGCCTACACTGCCAAGTACGGTGAAGCGCCGGGAACATTCACCGCCCTCGGGTTTGACACATATCTGGTCGTCAGGGACGCAATAGAACGTGCGGGGAGCACAGATCGAGAAGCGATAGCTAAGGCAGTAAGAGAGACAAAGGATTTTCCTGCCGTGACGGGGATAATCACAATCGATGAAAACGGTGATGCGATTAAATCTGTTGCGATTGTAAAGATTGAAAACGGTAAGTTCGTCTACGATACAACGATCAATCCGTAAAGAAGACGGGGCTCGAATGAGCCCCGTCCTCCCCTTTATTCTCTAAATCGGCCGGAGGTGTGAGCTTGGACCCTAAGACTCTCCTACAGAATTTCATTAATGGTCTTAGCCTTGGTTCCCTATATGCTCTGATTGCGATAGGTTATACGATGGTTTACGGGATTCTAAGACTGATAAATTTCGCTCATGGCGACATCTTCATGATGGCCGTTTACTTCGCTCTCTTCTTTGTGACACTTGCTCAGCTTCCGTGGTATCTGGCGGCAATTTTTGCCATAGCTTGCGCTGCTTTGCTTGGATTTACAGTTGACAGGATTGCTTACAAGCCAATAAGAAGTGCCCCGAGAATATCTGCGCTTATAACGGCTATCGGTGTCTCTTTCTTTCTTGAAAGCCTTGCGGTAGTTGTATTCTCCGGTATTCCGAGATCTTTCCGCACGGTTTTTCCCCAATCGCTAAACGAAATGATTATCATAGGCGGCGAGATGGAGGTAAAGTATGGCAGAGAGGTAATAATCGGAGGTATAAGATTTCCCGTAATCTCTCTCATAACACTTATCGTTGCTGCAATCGCGCTTGTCTTTTTGTGGTGGTTCATTTTCAAGACCAAGGTCGGAATGGCGATGAGGGCAGTTTCTCTTGATATTCAGACAACATCGCTTATGGGAGTGAATGTCGATCGTGTGATTGGAATGACATTTGCTCTGGGTTCGGCACTTGCAGCTATTGGTGGTATACTTTGGGCTATCAGGTATCCGCAGGTATGGCCTTACATGGGTTTTATACCTGGAATGAAAGCCTTTGTTGCCGCTGTCTTTGGTGGGATAGGATCTGTACCTGGAGCAGTACTCGGAGGTCTGATACTTGGGATCACCGAAGTGATGATGGTCGGGATAATGCCGAGCGCAGCGGGTTACAGAGATGCCTTTGCGTTCTTTATTTTGATAATAATTCTCTCACTTAAACCTTCCGGTTTACTGGGTAAACAGGAAGCAGTGAAGGTGTGATTTGATGAAGCAACGGACGAAGACTTCACTGACGTTGATCGCACTTCCTTTGATTGCGCTTCTTCTTTTTTTATCTCAAGAACTGTTGAACAGCTACTATTCGAGAATAATTACACTTATTGGGGTCTACGGAATAATGGCTGTCAGTCTCACGCTCGTAAACGGCATATCTGGAGTCTTTTCACTGGGACATGCCGGATTCATAGCTCTAGGTGCATACACTTCAGCGCTACTGACGCTATCTCCCAAGCAGAAGGAGATGACGTTCCTCATCGAGAAGCTGATTTGGCCTCTTAATTCGATTCAAATTCCCTTTTTCTGGGCGACTTTAATTGCTGGGCTGGTTGCGGCGACATTCGCTTTCTTGATTGGATGGCCGTCACTGAGATTGACGGGTGATTACTTCGCAATTGCGACACTCGGCTTTTCAGAGATAATTAGAATTTTTGCTTTGAATCTCAATTCGATAACTAACGGAGCCCTCGGGCTAAAGGCACTACCAGATCACACAAATGTGTGGTGGGCTTGGGGCTGGTTGCTGGTTACTGTTGCCTGTGTAATGAGCCTTTCTTACAGTTCTTTTGGCAGGGCACTGAGGGCGATAAGAGAAGATAGAGTTGCAGCTCAGGCAATGGGAATAAACGTCTTTAAGCACCAGCTAATGGCCTTTGTGGTAGGCGGTTTCTTTGCAGGCATTTCTGGTTCTCTGTACGGACACTGGCTCAGTACAATCGATCCAAGGACAAACACTTTTGGGATTCTTCTCACATTCAACGTACTTATCATGATAGTGCTGGGTGGTTTGGGAAGTATAACGGGAGCGATTATCGGGGGTGCGCTATTTGCATTCTTGAGTGAGTGGCTGAGATTCCTCGAAGGTCCTATGAATCTATTTGGCTTCAAAATCATGGGGATGAGTGGAATGAGAATGCTTGTTTTCTCAGGCCTCTTTGTAATAATTATGATCTTCTGGCCCAGAGGGTTGATGGGGAGGAAAGAGTTCTCCTGGGAAGGTCTTGTATCTCTTTTCAGAAGGGGAGATAAGAGATGAGCCTATTAACGCTGGACAATACGACGATGAAGTTTGGAGGGCTAACAGCAGTGGAAGAAGTTAGCCTGCGTGTAGAGGAAGGCGAGATCTTCGGACTTATCGGTCCAAATGGAGCAGGCAAGACAACGGTTTTTAACATGGTTACTGGCCATTATACGCCAACAAATGGTCGGATACTGTTCGAAGAGAGTGAGATAACCGGCCTGCCGCCAGATAGGATAACTAGAACTGGCATTGCCAGGACCTTTCAGAATATTAGGCTCTTCAAGGATCTTACCGTTCTTGAGAACGTCATGGTTTCTCAGCATCACACGATAGCCAGCAACGGGGCAGCTTTGAGCTGGTTATTAAGGAGCGTCTCTCGGATAGGCTATGCAGAAAGGGAAAACGAAATGAAAGCCAAGGCGCTTGATCTGCTAAGTGTGTTCGGCATTGAAAAGCATTCAGATGAAAAGTCCAGCTCCCTCCCGTATGGTTCACAAAGGCTCCTTGAGATTGCAAGAGCAATGGCTACCGGTTCCGTCCTCTTGCTTCTCGACGAGCCTGCTGCCGGAATGAATCCTTCAGAAACTGCAAGTCTAGTTAAGACGATCAGGAGAATTCGAGATGATTTTGGTCTCACGATTTTGCTTATAGAACACGACATGAAACTAGTTATGGGTCTTTGTGAAAGGATAATGGTGCTAGACCATGGTAGGACAATAAGTGAAGGAGACCCTGCCTTTGTTCAAAAGGATGTGAGGGTTATCGAAGCCTATCTGGGTAGGGAGTGGGTAACCGTTGGAAAATGAAATTCTTAGCGTTGATGAACTACAGGTTTCCTATGGAGTAATCAAGGCAGTTAAAGGAATCAGCCTTTCCGTTGAAGAGGGGAGCATTGTGACAATTATAGGTTCTAATGGGGCAGGGAAGAGTACTACCTTGGGAGCTATTAGCGGATTGATTAGACCATCCGGAGGAAGCGTTTCTTTCAGAGGTATCAACATAAACAGGCTCGGAGCCGCCAGAACTGCAAGGCGAGGAATTTCTCTCGTACCTGAGGGAAGAAGGATCTTCTCCAATTTGTCCGTAAGGGAAAATCTCCTTATGGGTGCTTACAACAGGAAAGACAAATCGGAAGTAGAGGAGAATTTCGAGATGGTCTTTTCACTTTTCCCAGTCCTGAGAGAGAGACTAAGACAGTCTGGTGGAACTCTTTCGGGAGGTGAGCAGCAAATGCTCGCTATAGGGCGTAGTCTAATGGCAAATCCAGATCTTGTTATGATGGATGAGCCTTCACTTGGTTTGGCGCCGATTGTGGTCGAAGAAGTCTTTCAAGCGATTCACAAATTGAATTCGAAAGGCGTGACGATTCTACTTGTAGAACAGAACGCAGCAAAGGCGTTGGAGATATCTGAGTACGCATATGTCCTGGAAACAGGGAAAATTACCCTTGAGGGTCCTGCAAAGGAGCTTCTGGAGAGTGAAGAAGTTAGAAAAGTGTACCTGGGTATTTGAGAAATGACCTTCAGGCCCCTTCTTGTATTGCTTTTTTCTTTTTTCTTATGTGCTCCCTCAACCCCGGTTCTTCTCCCCGCAAAATTCTTTGGACATTCTCGAGATTTCTGGCTATCATAATCACTGCAACGGGTATAAGCAGAAGAGATATTTTCCATCTGTATCCGAAGATTCTGAAAAGGAAGATCATTACTGAAGAGACGGCGATAACACCTGGAGCCGCGTAGTTCGTAATAGCGATAAAAGCGAGAAGTATGACCATACAGATCAGCGCGACCTGGTAATCAAGACCTATAAGGCCACCGGCCAGTGTGGCAGTTCCCTTCCCACCCCTGAACTTCAGAAAGATGGGATACATATGACCGATCGCAGCAAAGCTGGCCGCTATGAAAAGCATTTGATATGTCCAATGAGCGGAGACTCCTTTGATTATGAGAATCGTGCCCATTCCCTTCATGAAGTCGATAGCTCCTGTGATGATACCTATCTTCCAGCCCTTGACAGCCACCATATTCGAAGCGCCCATGTTTCCAGTACCCTTCTTTCGTATATCAAACCCATAGAGAATCTTCCCAATAAGAAAGGCTGTTGGAATAGATCCTACTAGATAAGCAAAGATGGCGGAGTAAACAACTTCCATGTCAATCACGCTGCTTCTTTCGCATGAACCATGGAATAAAGGCGTTGGTCTCTTTCATGTATTCTCTAAATGCCGGATAGGCTTTATATTTTCTTTCGAGATAGGGAACGCCGGAAACAAATCTAAGCAAAACAGTGATTGTAATTGGACTGATTATTGCCCAGAAACCGCCCTCAATGGAAAGAGCGATGATGAATATTCCCCACCATTGAACGGCCTCACCGAAATAATTAGGGTGGCGCGAGTATCTCCAAAACCCCTTTTTCATTATTTCCCCTGGCTTCTTCGTCTTCACGAAATCTTTCAATTGAAGGTCTGCTATTGATTCGATTGCGAAGCCACAAATCCAGATAAGGATTCCGAGAACGTCCAGAAGTCCAAAGGGCTTCCCCGAATGGCTATTAATGAGCATTACTGAATAAGAGACAATCACCATAAAAAGGCCCTGCAACATATAGATTTGCAGGAAGGATCTAATCAATACCTTCTCTCCCCACTTCTCTCTCATCTGTACATAACGAAAATCCTCACTACGGCCCCAGTTTCTCTTGAATATATGTGTAGTCAATCTTATTCCCCAGAAGGAAACCAGTACAGTTGTTATTATCTGTCTTGAACTGAATTCGCCGTATACGAAAAGTGTAAAGAGGGCGACTACAACGAATCCGGTACCCCATCCTATGTCGACGACAGAGTTATCTTTTTTTGCGGTCCCGATTGCAAAGAATACCGACATGTAGACAAATACTACCAGGGCGTTTAGCAGAATAACATACGCCATCAATTCACCTCATTTGATCTGAACGTCTGGAGACCACGTATCTCTTTCGCAGAGAACTGAGACGCTTACTGCCCCAACTCCTGCGCTTATGCCGACGACTGGAGAGACCTCCATTATGTATTCGGGTTTCTTTCCGAGTAGCTTGGTCAGACTATCTTCGTAAGCCTTTGCAGTCTTGTGAGCATGAGCATGAGTTATGTTGTAGGAGACCACATGGCACTTCTTATTTAACTCTTCAACAAAGCCAAGTATCTTCTTCATGTTTCCGAGTTTGCTGAAGGCCTTTCCGTAAAGTTTTGAATTGCCTTCCCTATCCACAGATACTATGGGTTTCAAATTAAAGGCCTTTCCCACCAACCCAAGCACC
>DSBT01000152.1 GCA_011045915.1 Mesotoga infera | reverse complement strand
GCATTACCAGTTCCCAGGAGTTCGAGCCGATCTTCATGCTTACCAATCAGCTGATGTTTAATCCCATTTGCAGAAAGAACCATTGAAATCAGTAATCCCAGTTTCCCATCTCCTATCAAGCAAACCTTATGACTAGAAGAGAAATCTACGGATTCTAGAACGTTAACCGCGGCGGCCAAGGGTTCTATAAACAGGGCTTTTTCATCTGAGACAGATTCCGGAATTTCGTGAAGGTTTTCGTCCGGCAGTACTGCGTACTCTGCAAAGACACCGGGGTAGTCGTCAATACCAACCGTCCGGATGTTTCTGCAGTGTTTGAAAAGTCCTTTTTGACACAGGTCACAGGTTTTGCAGGGTATGTTAATTTCGGTTGTGACACGCTTTCCGGAAAGAAAATCCGAGTCACTCTCGATCACCGTTCCGAGAAGTTCATGACCTATAATTCCGTGGAAGCTCATGTAGCCCTTTGTAATCTCAATGTCGGTATTGCATATTCCCGCGAGTTTTACCTTCACCAGAGATGTCCCGGGGATCCTTATCGGTAAGGGAACTTCTTCAAGCCTGAGTTCTCTGTCAAATATCAGTGCTTTCATCGTCTAAAGACCTTTTCGAGAGCATATTCGATGTCTGCGAGAATATCTTCGTGATATTCCAGACCGGCGGAAATCCTCACAGTTCTGGCAGAGAAGCCGTATTTGTGCAGCTCTTCTTCGGGATAGTCTCTGTGGGTCATCATTGCAGGCACTTCCACAAGAGTTTCGGCATCGCCGAGTGACACTGCGAGTTTGATAAGCTTCAGGTTGCGAACGAACTTCTCTGCGTTCTCTCTGGGTCCGTCCAGTTCGAAGCTGATGATTCCTCCAAAGCCGTGCATCTGCCTGGCAGCCAGTTCGTGACCTGGGTGGTCTTCGAATCCCGGATATGAAGTCTTTACGACTTCTTTGCGCGCTTTGAGAAAATTGGCTATTGCTGTCGCATTCTTCTCATGCCTTTCCATTCTCAGACCTAGCGTCTTCATGCCTCTTAGGAGGAGCCAGGCGTTGAATGGGCTCAACACCCCTCCAAGTTCGCACATATATCCAAACTTAAGTTTCTGGACGTAATCAAAGTCCTTTGAAGTTGCGAATCCACCAACAACATCTCCGTGACCCGATATGTATTTTGTCGCACTGTGCAGCACGACGTCGGCACCGAAGTCTAGAGGTCTCTGAAAAACGGGAGTTGCGAATGTGTTGTCTACAACTACCTTTACTCCTCTGGAATGTGCGATTTCGCAGAGTCCTTTTATATCAATTATCTCGAGTGCTGGATTCGTTGGCGTTTCCAGGTACATCACCCTTGTTTCTGGAGTAATAGACTCCTCGACGATGTTTAGATCTGTCATGTCAATGAACTGTGTCTTAACGCCATAATTAGTGATCAAATGATTTAGAAATCCGAATGTTGAACCGTAGAGATTTCTGTGGGCAAGTACCGAATCGCCTGCCGCCGCGAATGACATGACAACAGAGCTAATTGCAGCCATACCCGAAGAGAAGGCAACTCCATCGGCTCCATTCTCTAGTGTTGCGAGCCTTTGCTCGAAGAGATTTATTGTGGGGTTACCACCTCTGGTATAAACGTATGCCCGCCGTCTGAACGAAAATGTGTCTTCTGCCTGCTGGAGATCTTTAAACGTGAACGTCGAAGTCATGTATATAGGAGAGTTGAGCGACTGGTTCTGATCCTCTTGTTCAGCAGCATGAATAGACAGTGTATCGAAATGATATTTTCTCTCTTCATTCATATCAAACACCTCGCTTCCTTCTGACATTATATCGCAGGTATGAGGAAGTGATACTTGAAACGATCCCGGGATTTTCGAGTAAACAAGACCAAGTGAAATACGTAGCTGCGCGGAAAGCATCGAGTGATTTATTCGAAAGCCGGACTGATCGTCGACAGATTTCTATTGGCGCCCTCAGAACCTCTATGTGACTCTCTTCTTTGCCTCTTCGATTTCTGCTTGAATTCTTAATACTGTCTCCGGCTCTTCATAGAAGGAATAGGTATCTTCGGAAGTCTTCACTAGCAAGAAATAGTCCTTTATTTTTGGTTTGCCAATCATTTTGATTTTTTTTGCAGGCAAGAACATATCCCTCAGCGATGGAAGATACAGTTCCCCGGAGGACATGCTCATGTGTACTGAGACCTCCTCTATCTCTTCTACCGGAACTCTCATGCTGACCCTTCCGCTGCCCGGTATATCGACCGTAAAGTGAAATGCGTTTTCGTGTATTATCGCGTAGCTCTGACTCATATTTACCTTCTCTATCTGAGCAACCCTCCCAAATGTGTAGAACATAGCAGACACTCTCTTCCTGTTATCTGGACCGGAGAGGCCGAGATTCTTTATCAATCTCTCTTTAGGGCGTTCATCTCCCATCCCCAGCAATGCAGTGATGATGCAGATTATGTCTCCAAAAAGGAATCCCGCCCTGAAATTTCCAAGAAGAAGAGCAGTTGCCTCTGCAGCGATTGGAATCAACGGGGCAATCAACAGAAGACGATAATCAAACTTCCTCCTCAGAACCGTATAGATTATGTAGGCCGGGACGCTTGCAAGGAAATACCAGAGAGGGGAGAGAACAAATCTCGTGGCCGAGCCGACTATCAATAAGAGGATTCCGAGCAACTAAATCACTTCCCAACACAGAAATCGCTGAAAATTCTTTCCAGCAGATCTTCTGTTACGTTTGTACCGAGGAGATCGTCGAGGCTTCTGGCAGCCTGCTCGATCATGGTCCCTGTGACATCTACCGTCATACCGTTCTCTACAGATTCTATAGAACGGCCAATGAAATCCATAGCGTCCAGGAGCTTCTGCTTCTGTCTGGCACTAATAATTACGTCACTTCCAATAGAAGTGATGTCTTCGGTCAGCTTCAGCATTAGTCTTTCGAGATCTTTCAGGCCCTCGCCGGTTCTTGCGCTTATTACGACATCGTAAGAGCCCTTTTCTATCTTGCGTATGTCCGACTTGTTGGCCGCGACAATCAATCGCTTTCCCTTTTTGTTGAGAGCCTCCTCGAGGTCTTTATCACTGTAGTTGTAAGGGTCGAGCAACAATATCACCAATTCTGCCTCTTCAATAGCTTCGAGGGTTCTTTCTATCCCAAGTTCTTCGATCTCATCTTCTGCCTCTCTTATACCAGCAGTATCGACTACGCGGAAGAGCACACCCTCGACATTGAGATCTTCCTCTATCGTGTCTCTCGTCGTTCCAGGCAGATCGGAAACGATGGCCCTGTCACGTTTCAGCAATGCATTCAGTAACGTGGATTTTCCAACATTTGTCTCTCCTACGATTGCCGTCTTAATTCCCTGTGAGATTACGATGCCGTTCTGTGAACTGTCAATGAATTCGGCGATCCTTTTTCTGAGATCTACAAGGCTTTCAAGAAGAGACGAATAATCCGTTTCAATCTCCTCGGGATAGTTGAGTTCCACCTCTACTGTCGCAAGGAGCTCGATTATCTTCGCTCTGAAGGAAATAACCTCTTCAGACAGGTCGCCTCTGAAGCTCTTGATTGCGGCTTCAAGAGCCTTTTCGGTCTTTGAAGTTATCAGGGCGTTAATTGCTTCGGCATGAATTAGGTCAAACTTGCCATTCAGTACTGCCCGTTTCGTGAACTCCCCTGGCAAGGCCATTCTAAAGCCCACCGAAAATAGCGCCTTAAGAGCGTTTTCTATTATCAGGGGATTGCCGTGAAATGAAAGCTCCACAAGATCCTCACCTGTGTATGAAGCCGGTCCTTTGAAGAAAGTGACTACAACTTCGTCGATGTAACGATCATTTTCGGCAAACGTTGTCAGTTGGGCTCTTCTGTGCCGGAGAATACTTGTACCGGGCAGCAGATTTTGCAGAGTCTCTACCGTTCCTTGTCCAGAACATCTTACTACAGCTGTTGCCGAAACTCCTCTGGGAGTAGATAATGCGCAAATTCGATCATTGAACAACTCTCTCAGCTCCAAGGAAAAGAGTTTTAAGTGTCTTCATCAGATGCCTCTCCGGTACTCCGTACAGAATCGATTTTCCTTCACGCTCGTTTACTACGAGCCTTCGTCCCTTTATACCGAGCGACTCACGTATATGATTTTCACTGTGAACCATAATGATGCTCTCTGAATAAGAATCATATTCAACCGAACTTATTCCGATCTTAAAGGCTCCTAGTCTTACGCGTGAGGCATCGAGAAGAGAAGTGACTTGAGAGGGAAGACGGCCGAATCTGTCGATGAGTTCCCTTTCCAGTTCATCTATCTCATTCTCCTCTTTACATACTGCAATTCTTCGATAGATCTTCAATCTCTCAATCGAGTCGGATACGTAATCTTCAGGAATAACCATATCAAACGGGATATTCTTCAGTTCTGTGTCGACCGCGCGCTCCTCAACTCCAATATCCTCTTCTCCGCGCAGTTCTCTCATCGCCTTTTCCACCATCTCCCGATACAAGTAGAGGCCGACGGAGTTAATATTTCCATGCTGTTCGGCACCGAGCAGCGTCCCAAATCCCCTTATTTCAAGGTCTCTCATTGCGATCTTCATTCCACTGCCGGCGACAGAGAACTCCTTAAGGGCCTTCAGCCTTTCTCTGGAAGGATCGGAGAGCCTCTTCGGATCATAGAGGAAGTAAGAGAAAGCTCTTCGATTGCTTCTGCCTACCCTCCCCCTCAGCTGGTAAAGTTGGGCAAGCCCGTACCTTTGCGAATCATCGACGATCAGGGTATTCGCGTTCGGTACGTCAACCCCGCTTTCAATTATCGTAGTGCATAGAAGCATGTCCAATTCGCCAAGATAGAAATCCCTAATGGTGCGCTCAAAAGCGGTTTTGTTCATCTGACCGTGGGCGACCTCAATCTTGACCTCAGGAAGTAGGTTCCTGAGTTTCGACAAAAGCTCGGGCAATTCGGTTACT
This sequence comes from Mesotoga infera, assembly GCA_011045915.1. Taxonomy (NCBI): domain Bacteria; kingdom Thermotogati; phylum Thermotogota; class Thermotogae; order Kosmotogales; family Kosmotogaceae; genus Mesotoga; species Mesotoga infera. Next base: position 668 of record DSBT01000152.1, on the reverse strand, counting down.
CTATTATGTACGAAAATCGTCTGTCCGCCTCTGTTGGTCTCCCTAAGCACTGCCGTTCTGATCAATCTGTCGTTGATCGCTCCGACGTAAATCTCCGGGGAAGTTCTTCCGGCGGGCGGTGTAGATATTATCGAGAGGTCTCTCAAGCCTGACAGAGACATATACAGTGTTCTGGGTATCGGCGTTGCGCTCATTGAGAGAACATTGATCTGCAATCTCAACTTCTTGAAGTGCTCCTTCTGCAGAACCCCGAATAGCTGTTCTTCATCCACGACAATCAGACCGAGATCTGCAAAACCCACCTCTTTTGATAGCAAAGAGTGGGTTCCAACGACCACATCGACTTCGCCGTTCTTCAGCTTCTTGAGAAGCCTGTTTCTCTGTGTATCTGTTCGGTACCTGTCGAGTATCTCGACTTTTATCCCAAATGGACTTAGCCTGCCCTCGAAGCTATCGAAGTGTTGACGCGCAAGCACTGTTGTGGGAACCATCACGGCAACCTGTTTTCCGGAGACAACCGTTCTGAAAATAGCCCGCAATGCAACTTCTGTTTTTCCGTACCCGGCATCTCCGCTTATAAGTCTATCCATAGGTTTATTGCTTCCGAGGTCTTCAAGAACTTCTTCGACAGCTTTTTGCTGGTCTTCTGTCTCAACATACGGAAAACT
>DSBT01000151.1 GCA_011045915.1 Mesotoga infera | reverse complement strand
GGATAGAAGATGGAGTCCTTTTAATTCAGCCGAGATATGTCGACTCGGGAAGCAACAAACTGAAGATAGTCTCTTCAGATAGCAACGGTAATACAAGCGAGACAGCCTTCGTTGTAGATGTCAAAGCTACAAATTCTGCGCCGGTAATGAAAATAGGCGACCAGATTGTTCAGGAGCATAGAGCACTGGTAATCGACCTGAAACAGTTTGCGAGCGATCCTGACGGTGATGAACTAAGCTTCGAGGTCATTGAACCAGTGAATTCTGACTTAAGTTCCGGAATCTTCACTTATGAAGCGGGAAGTTATACCGAGGAAGCAATTACCGCTTTAATAAGAGTAGTTGATTCAAAGGGAGCTTCAACACAGGAGTCCTTTGAGATAAGCATCGTTAAGGCACCAGATGTGGCCGAAGGAGTGCTGACCGTTGGAGCGATGGGACAGTATGCCACGATTCAAGAAGCAGTTGACGCGGCAAAAGAGGGCGATACAGTCAAGATACTTCCCGGAGTGTATCGAGAAAATGTTACTGTAAGCAAGAGCATAGCCATTATTGGCTCTTCAAGGGAAGAGGTTACTCTGGTAGCTGAGAGCGAATCTTCTCCGGTGCTCTTTGTTAGGGGTGTCGAGGATTTTGTCGTAGATAGTGTCTCTTTCCAATCTGGGGGCTCGGTGATAAATTTCTCTAGATCCTCTGGTCAGGTAATTAACTGCAATATTGCCGGGGGAAGATTTGGAATTTCTTTCAGCGGGGACGGCAGGACGCTCAGAGTTGCAGACTCGTATATTGCGAGTCTTATGGGTGTCGGCAACGACGAATATCTTAGCACTAGGCTTGTAGGAATATATGCGTACGGTGAAGCAACATTGATAGTAGAAAATACCGTCATTGAAAGAACTGGAACCGGTGTGAATTTCTCTAACGGTTTGAACTATATAGTCAAGAACAGCACCTTCAATAGAAACACGGTCGGAGTCTCTCTAAGCGGCACGTCAACGGGATCTCTCATCGAGAACAAGATAACGGGAAACGTGGATAACGGGGTGCTGGCCAATATAACTTCTACGGCGACTCTTACCGATAATGTTTTTTACGCGAATACGAGACATGGACTTGATCTCTACTTAAAGAACTGCACTGACTGCGGATGCGGAGGAACGACTTTCAAAGGAACTGTGCTGGGATCGGGGAATGTCTTTGATTCGGAGGAAGAGATCTGCCCGCTCGATTATTGGGACGAGACCTTCTATAGCTTTGACGAGACTCTTGGGACAGACTGAGATTAAGAGATTAGGGGAGTGTTTATGAAGAAGTACTTAGTAGTTCTCTTCTTGGTGCTCTTAGCGGGAGCTCTCAATGCAGTTGTTGTGATCGATTTCTTTGGAGTCTCAACCTGTCAGGAATGTTTAGAAGCCGAGATGGTGATCGAGAGCCTGAAGTACGAAATTGAGGATGAAGTCGTTCTGAACAAGTTTATGTTGAGCGAATCCGAGAATCAGGAACTGAAGTTGAAGTACGCGATGGTTTATGGAATCGATGAAAGTGAGTACGACCTCTATCCGATGATTTTCATTGGGAAGGCTGCCTTTACTCCATCAAATCTTGAACCGGGAGCCTTGCTTGAAAGCATGGAGAATTACTCTCAAGAAGAAAGAGAGGCAAAGCTAGGCGAGATAGGTGCTCTGAGCGAAGATGTAGGCCAAAGACTTACCGATAGGTACGAACAGTTTGGTTTCCTTGTAGTACTGGGAGCGGGCTTGATTGACGGAATAAACCCATGTGCTTTTGTTGTACTGATTTTTCTTGTTTCATATTTGTACTACGTTGGACGGGGAAGAAACGAGATCCTCGTGTCGGGTCTCTTTTTTGCCATAGGTATATTTGCAGCTTATCTCTTGATGGGAACCGGGCTTCTCGGAGCCGTGGGTTATATCGAGAGTATTTCCAGGATTTTCCAGTTCATATTCTATCCGGCTATGGCTATCTTCACCGGAGCGCTTGCGATTCTTTCCATCGTTGATTTCTACAGGATGAAGTACAAGAACAAGAAGGCGATTCTAGAACTGTCAGCGGGCTTGAAGAGGAAAACTCACGAAATTATAAGAAAGAACGCAAGGGCGAAGACGATATGGATCGCATCTTTGGTCACAGGAATTCTCGTTTCTTTCGTGGAGTTCATGTGCACCGGGCAGGTCTATTTACCTACGATCGTCTATATCATAAACAGCTCCGGCGTGTCTGGAAGGGCGCTGGGATTATTGGTTACCTACAATCTGGGCTTCACAGTTCCGATAATCGCAATCACGCTGATCGCCTACTTTAGCTCATCGACGAAGAAGATACAGGAGTTCATGACATCGACTCAGGCAGCTGCAAAGATCAAGCTGCTTATGGGGGCTTTGTTTGTAGTCTTCTTTGTAATAATGCTGAATATCACGCTCAAAACATTCAATTTGATTTAGGCAGCAAGGTTCGTCGGAACTTAGAACGGGAATGACAAAGAAGCCCGATGG
>DSBT01000150.1 GCA_011045915.1 Mesotoga infera | reverse complement strand
GCCTTTATGATCTCTCCAAACTGCTTGCAGACGAACTCGTTTCTGTCGAATCTTTGGCTTGAGCCCCTTACCGATACTTCTTCAATGAACGGTATGGATAGCAGCTTGTCAATGAAGGACTGATTGTCTGAAATCATCTTATTTGAATGAGCTTCTTTGTAGCTCTTCTTTAGTCTATTCTCAACTGGTACAGTGCTCTCCTTAAGAGTTGCTTCAACATCCAGCTTTCCAAGACTCAGCCTGCAGGCTTGAACAAAAACCTCGCCCATGGGGCTCAACGAAAGCATGTGACCCACCGAATCCTGTTCGCGGTCGATAAGCAGCTTGATTTCTGCAGGGAGGGAGCTGAAGTTGATCCTGTAATCGTACTCTCTTTCAAGGTCTTTCTCGTTTATCACGGGGTTCATCTCCAGTGTGTCAAGAAGGCCTTTGTTCTCGAGCCAAAGCTCAACATCCAGAGACAAAGGCATCGGGGGAAGCTTAATCACTCCGTTGAAGGTCTCAAAGCGGTAGTAGACAGGTATTTTCACTCCCATTCCGAAAGCTAGAGAAAGGGCTATCTGAGCCTTATATCCGCCTGTGGCGTTGATAACAAGATTGTCTATGTGATGTTTGTATATATCGGCAATTATCTTCACCAGATTACGCAACCCCTTGTTCTGGAAATCTTCCGGTCTTGAGTCATCGAGATCAGTTATTGAAGTCACGAAAACCTCTCTGAAGTGCATATGTTCAGAGCGTTCAAAGAATAACTTGAGAGCGGCGCCAATCTTCTTGCCTTCCTCCGTATCCGAGGTCAGGAAGTATAGGTAATCTCTAGAAGACAAAACTGACTGAGAAAGAATAGACGCAAGAGAATTAATCTCAGCCCCAAAGTCACGATTCCCAATTGGATCACTCAGGTGGAGCAGACGATCAGCAACTTCGCTTGAAGACATGTTGCACAATTTTCTCAAGCTTGCTCCGACTGTGCAGATGATAGTGTTTATAGTTGTTTCCCCCTGTCTTCCCTCAAAATGCAATCCCCGGAGAAAAAATCAGAAGTCAGTATGGAAATTGAATTGATTATGAACGAATTATATCAGTTACTTTGTGGATATCCAAAGGCCATACTCGCTCTTTTCAGAGGATTTGAGTTTCTTTGGCCTTGTCAAGGCCGATAATCTCTTTCTTATAATCATTAGAAAGGCTCGAGCTGAAAATAATTACTGAGTCTTCCTCGGTCTTCATTAGTTTCTTAAGACCTGACTTTACTTTCTTGAGCTCTGCGAAAGTCAGCTCCCCTTCAAAAACCGAGTTCTGAATCCAATTCAGAAATCTGCGTAGATACTTTAGAACTTTTGCTACCCTTTTTTCATTGATATCGTAGACAATGATCACCCACATGATTACCTCCGGCTGTATTGGAAGTGAGCACTATTGATGAATTCCGAATGCAGGCAGGTCTTCTCGCCTGCCATAGAGATTTTTCTTGAGGTTCTACCCTGCGCTGATAAGAACACTGAGAGCCTCGACTGTTTTTCCATAAAGATCTTCGTTCAGCGGGAGCCACATTTCATCGTAGTTGAGATCGGGTTGGAAGAATTCTGTTCCGGCGCCTGTGATATCCAGGAAAGAGATCATGTTCAATAGTCCTGTTTTGCATTCGGGACAATACACAATTACCGTCGAATCAGATTCCATTAAGCAATGCAGCTCATGATTGTGTTTGCATTTGATTTCGTATGTGCTTTCTGTCCTCTCCATATGAAAGCCGGCATAGCTAACAGCATCTTCAAGGGAAAGAAGGTCTATACCAAGCAACTCAGAGAATCTGGTGCTGTCGTCTGGAATCTCTGCGGTTTCCTCGAAGAAGATTAGTCCCCTCTTTTCAAGCTCACAAAGATCCTTGAACTCGCCGGGTCTGGGCAAATACCATGAGTTCCCGTCCTTTGAGAGCCTTACCCCTCTCATGAAGGCAATGAAAGAGCCGTCATCTTTCCTCCTGATACTGTATACCAAGTTGCACCTCCTTCCTGTTCCTATTGCTTGAAGACCATTTACAGAAATCTGGCGTGAAAAAGATGAATAGGTCTCTAACGTTTGGCTAATCCTCTTTAAAAAACAAATCTGAGCCGCGGCTTGTTTTTTTATGATCCAAGAAAACCGTTTTGGATGCACTCTAGCTAAGCAACTGATAGAGCTTCTTCTGCTTTCAATAGCCGTTTGAACTGCGTCAGAACTATTTCTGCCTATTCTGATCCATAGTCCACGCGAAGAGGGCACACAAGAGACCGATTACTAAACCAGTCCATGCTCCGGAAATCAAGCCAAGAAGACCTAAAATTCCAATTAATGCTATGATCCCTATGAAGAGCTTAAACGGTAAGGACATTTCTTCACCTCCATTTCGAACGATGTATTTTGGCAAAGCAAACCTTCCGACAACGGTCTGCTCTTCAAGTTACATAATCACACTTTTTTATGTGGCCACTCTTCCGGGACAGCCATTCCAGTAATTAGCGGTCCATCTTTAGTTAGCTTGGTTCAGAGTGAAGCAAGCACAAGAGGAATGAACTCAGATAATTCGAGATCATTCTCCTGTTTTTTTACACTTGTTTGGAGATCCGATAAGACTTGCGAAGATGGAGATGAGAACAGAAATTGCTCCATGGATTTGAAAGTGATTCAGAAGTGGTGAATGTATATAAGAGCCTGTAAAGCTTATTGTAAGAGCAATTTAGCGATTTATCAGAACAAGAGAAGGCTCCTCGGCATTGAAAAATCAATGTGCAAGTCGTACGCAACTCATGCGCACTTAATGCGCAGATTCAGCACACTATCCTGATCAAACGGAAATCTCTTCCGAAGGGGAAGAGCAGTCATTACAAATCCACGACCGCAGAGATTCTACACGCAAGTCATGTGCAAACCATGCGCAACTTCCGCGCGAACAACGCACACGTACATTATATATAAACAAAACAAAACATAAAAACATTCTTTCTCCTAAAGGAGAAACGAAAGTTTTTGCTTTCGGAAGAACCTGCAGAAGAGATGAAAAAGTGTGCAATAAGCAAGTCAGAAGTATTCTTGCTGACGGGACCAAGAGCAATTGATTCCCTCTTGATGAAATTCAGGTGGCGTCCCCGGATGTTTCTCCGGGCATTGCGTCCGCCGATGATCTGCGGCGCATCACTTCCCGGGACGATCCTCCCGGCACAGCGTCCTGCCGAAGGCAGCAATTCATACCACTATGGTTCATACAAGAGCGGTTCACCGTTGACCGTCCAAGAGCAAGGACCCGTCCTCCGATAAGATCAAAGACCAGATCCTGATCAAGAGCGTATCAGGATGACAAACTGAGTTGATTCACACAACCTGATT
>DSBT01000149.1 GCA_011045915.1 Mesotoga infera | reverse complement strand
GCGAGTCCGACATCAACCGAAATAACGAAGGCCTTCCCAGGATTGAAGGAAAGAAGTTCTTGCCTCTTTCCCAGACCAGAAGAAGTCTTGCCAGCGCTTACAAGATATCCCTCCTTAATAAGAAAGCCAACGAGCTTGCTTATCGTTGGCTTGCTTATCCCGGTCAAATTGGAAATCTTTGTTCTTGATATGGGCTGGTACCTAAATACCACGTCAATTATTGTCTTGAGATTTCTTTCCCTAAGCTCAGAGGGCACTCCGGCTGATCTTCTCTCAGAGATTGGCAAATTCAGTCCTCCTAATTAGTTAGTTTCTGAACCTAAATTATTCTAGCAAACTCAACGGTCTATTTGAAAACACTCTTTTGGGTAGAACGGATTCATCAGCTGGGAATAAAGGAGATTGATCGGGTATGATCGTATCTCACGAGGAATTTTGAGAATATAACGCACCGAAAAGGCAGAAAAATGAAAGCTCTGTATCAACGAAAGCCGTTTTTCATCATTTTTTTCATTACGAAGAGAAGTCTCTTTTATCAAGAAAAGTATCAGGATTCCATGATTCTCAGATTGGGTTTGAGAGTTGATTTATTCTTTGAACAATAGGAACTCCCTTGAAATGAGTTGGGAATTGCTGCCGAAATGAAGAGTCTCGGTGCAGAAAACCATTGACTGACTACTCACTTTTTTTCTCGATAGTCTCCCGAAATCCCTTACATTCAAAGTCTGTCGCAGGTGTCCTGAAGCCCATTATTTGCGCAGCAAGTATGCCTTGATTGCTCTCGCAGAACGCTTGCCGGCTCCCATTGCCTCAATGACGGTTGCAGAACCAGTGACAATATCTCCTCCGGCATAGACACCCTCATTAACTTTGCCATTAGATTCTTCGGCATCTATACTTCCCCACTTGTTGAGCCTAACGGTCGGGAACCCTGTCTTTAGAACGGCGTTCGGTGTTTGACCGATCGCTTCGATCACCATTTCTATATCCATTACGAATTCCGAGCCCTCAATCGGAATCGGCCTTCTTCTTCCTGATGAGTCGGGTTCTCCCAGCGTCATCTTCACGCACTTCATTCCGGTGACGTTGTTGTTTATGTCCCCTACGTACTCAACGGGAAGAGTCAGCCAGTGGAATACTATCCCTTCCTCCACGGCGTGATGATATTCCTCTATCCTTGCAGGCATTTCTTCTTCGCTTCTCCTGTAGACCACATGCACCTCTTTGGCTCCAAGTCTTTTGGCCGTTCTTGCAGCATCCATCGTGACATTTCCCGCTCCTATCACGGCTACCCTGTCCTTTATCTTTACGGGAGTGTCAAACTTTGGAAAGAGATAGGCCTTCATCAGATTCGTTCTCGTTAGATACTCGGAAGAGGAGAATATGTTGTTGAGATTCGATCCCGGTATCCCCATGAATCTGGGAGCGCCCGCCCCGATGCCAATGAAAACAGCATCATATTCGTTTTTGATCTCTTCAAATGGAATCGTTCGGCCTACAATCTGATTGAAACGGAATTCAACTCCCAGGCTTTTCACAAATTCTACTTCCTTTGCAACGATCTCTTTGGGAAGCCTGAATTCGGGGATCCCATACACAAGCACACCTCCCGCCGTATGGAAAGCTTCGAAGACGGTAACTGAAAAACCCTCTTTCGCTAGATCGGCGGCGGCCGTCAGTCCGGCCGGACCTGCACCGATTACGGCAACTCTTTTGTCCACCGGAGGTTTTGTCCGGGTTTCCAGGGATACATTCTGGTCTGCAACGAATCTCTCCAGTCTCCCGATTGCAACGGGCTCACTGCCCGGGATCTTGCCCACAACACAAACTGCTTCGCACTGCTTCTCCTGAGGGCAGACTCTTCCGCAGATTGCAGGAAGGTTGTTGGCATCTTTCAGTATCCTGGTACTCTCTTTCATATCGCCTTCCCTGAGTGCTTTGATGAAACCCGGAATGTCTATTCCCACAGGGCAGCCGCTCACACAGGGCTTGTGCTTACACTGGAGACATCTATTTGCCTCTGCAATTGCCTCCTCCTTGGTGTAGCCAAGGGCAACCTCCTCAAAGTTGTTGACTCTCTCCAAAGGATCTAACTCTCTCATCTTGACTTTGAATTTCTCAGGCATTCATCTCACCCGATTCACGTATGTACTCCTCAAGAGCAATCTGCTCCTCTTCTCGGTACTGATACTGCCTTTTGATCAGCTCG
>DSBT01000148.1 GCA_011045915.1 Mesotoga infera | reverse complement strand
TCATGAAGTGATAGCTGTCTGGCTCTTCGAGATAAGGTCTGGAATGATGGTATCGTCTTCAGCCCAAGGTAATCAATATACTCAACATTCCCTTCAAGAAAACTCTTTGCTCCTCGATACGATATATTTGCCAGCGTCAGCAGTACCAGCAACTTCAATATCGTTGTTTCATCGTACTCTTTGTTCCTTCCACTTACTTTCTTTACAGTTCCCTTTATCATGAAGGTTGTACAGGTTATCCAGTACCTTAAATGCTTCCCTTTTTCTCCATCCCTTGTGATAACATCTATTCAGGCCTCCTTTCTGGTTTTTAGCTAATTCAATGGTACCACCATTGAATATTTTGGAGGCCCTCCTTTTCGAGACACCCTATGAATTGAAAATATCACAGTGGAAAATGAGAATACAATGTTAATTGGTGTTAAAATTTATATGAAAAGCAGATAGGTGATTCTCTTCATTTCAAATGAGATTCATCGTAGTCTAGCTGTATTAGAATTAGCGTCCTGATGCCGAATCAGTTCGGCTTATCCGTCAGGACAAGGAGGAATCTGAGATGTCTTACAAGCACTATTATGTTGGTGACTCCGCTTTACCAACGGGTGACTACGAGGTTCACACTGGCGATTGTGTTGAGCTGGCAAGAGTAGAATCAAAGACTTATCTAGGCTATTACGATAACTGTCAGGATGCGATCAGGAAGGCAAGTGATATCTATCCAAACGTTTACGGCTGCAAATACTGCTCGCCTGGTTGCCACAGGAGATAGTTTTTCCTAATTGCAGGGAAGTATTTGAGTCTTTTTCTGCAATCCCGTGTGCTGGTATGTGTGTGATTTGAAAAAGCCGTACGGAAGTTCTTCAAGATGAATTCCTGTTTTGGCTTCAAATGTTAGATTTGACTTCTTCACAGCTTAGGCTTCTATTCGAAACCGCTGCTCGTGCTAAAATTAATCGAACCTGAATGGTTATCGATGCCAGATGTTTATCAACTCTATTAGAGGGAGAGACTTGTTTGAATGACGGCAGAATAAAGGTTGGAATCGGTTTTGCGACTGGCCGAAAGCACTTCCAAAGGGTGCTGCGCAGCTACGCTTACAATTGGAAAGAATCCGAACTGGTTGATAGCAAAGAACTCACCCTGAATCTATTTGTTGCGTATGATCTGAGTTACAAGAATACTAAGAAAGCAAATTACACCAAGATCAGTTCCAGTGTGGACGAATTACTGTTCTCCAAACATTTCATAGGTCAGAAGGAAGTTGAAGAAGAAAAGAGATTGCTAATCAAACGTGGGATTGTTGATTCGGAAGAAGCTTCTTTGGTTTTTGGAAAAGGGTACGCTTCCCAGAGAAACATTGTTCTTTACAGTGCTATGAAAAACCAAATCGACTGTCTGCTCTACCTTGATGATGACGAGTATCCAGTTGCGGTTACGAACGACATGGGTTCTGTTTCGTGGATGGGCCAGCATGTCTTGAAAACGCATTTGAATAGCATTGATCAGGCCGATATCACCTACGGTTATCACTGTGGATACATTTCACCGATCCCCTTCATAGAGTTTTCGCCGTCACTATCCGAAGATACATTCAGACGCTTCATTGAGGCGATTAGCAACGACATAGTCAAGTGGGATACTCTTAGGAACCTTATTCAAGCCGGAGGGGTATCGTATGCAGATCTGGAAGTACTGAACAACGGCGAAGTCTTTGAAGTTGAAGAGATAAATCATGCGAAGTTTATCTCCGGATCGAACCTCTGCTTGAATCTGAAGGAGCCGAGCAGGCTATTTCCATTCTATAATCCCCCTGGAGCACGCGGCGAAGATACTTTCTTGAGTACCTGCCTGAGTGACAGGAGGGTGCTTAAAGTGCCAAGTTACGCCTTTCACAACGCTTTCTCGACGTACAACCACATTTTAATGGGTGTTCTTCCCACCAGGCTTAGACCAATAAGAGCCGATTCGAGAGACATAGTTAGACGTTTCTATAGATCCTGCATTGGATGGATCAGATACAAACCTCTGCTTCTCTACATAACGGATCGTGACAACTATTCAGAGAAGATTGAAGAAATGAAGATCAACCTAAGGGAAACATTACCTTCTATTTCATCGTACTTTGGTACCGATTCATTCTACAACATTTCCAGAGAGCTTAATAAGTATCATAAGTCGGTCTTGAAGCACTACGAGCAATTTGAAAGAGTAAAAGGGATTTGGTCAAAGATATCTGGTTATCTTCGGGAAGCTTATTAAGGATTGTGAATAGGTATTTGATCTGAAGCTTATATGGAGTTCCCAAAGGAAAAATCAGAACTTCTCGGGTTTTTCTGCATGGAGATCGAAGATATGTCCACATTCTCTGCAGACGCGCACTATCACCTTAGAGCCCATCGAAAGAGGCTTTCCCAAAGGCATTAGCGCTGCATAACCTGACCAGTAACCCTTCCCTATGTCCAGCGAACCACAGTTTGGGCACTTGTCTGTTCGAATCATTGAATACCTCCAGTCGTCATTTCAAAATTGAAATGGTTCAGGATTCCATTAGAGCAAATCTAGAACGAATAGGCAATCTTGCTTTGCTGTGAATCGCCACTCGACTCTAGAGCCATGTTGGTACTCAGTTCACATAAGCATTTCGATTATGTCATGAGCGTCGCATTGTTAGCGCTCTAAAATCATGACCAAAGTTGGAGATAAGCCCTTCATCTTTTTGAAGAAACGAAGGCTGCGAAAAGAATCACAACTCCTCCTGCAAGCAGGATTGTCCACCCAAGCCAGTGAACTTGCGGTCCGCCGATCATATTCGCTATTTCCTCTCCAGAACTACCTGGAACATTGCTCTGGATAAGCTCTTTAAACTGAGTTCTCAAGGAGTTCTCGTCGGGCAGGTCCTTAATCACGGTAATCAACCTCGCTACTACAACCCCAATCGAAGCAAGCCCGGAAAGAAAGACCATCGATCTCACTTTCACGATTCCCATGATACATGCAAAGATAGCAATTGCTAGTGTTAGTGCTCCATAGAGATCTCCAACGTTGAAAAAGGTCGCTTCGCTTCCTCCTGGGAAACGGACTATCGGCAGGAACAAACCAGCTATGATCATTGCCGCCCCGATAACGGCGAGAAAGATGCCCTTTTTCACAATCTCCACCTCTTTTCTGATGTCCAACGAGTATTAGGCTTTTATCTACCTCGTCCAATAATATCAGAATACCATTCCAAGGCGTTGGATGTCTTATCTCAGCGGGAAAGCCCTGATCGTGAAACTGTCGGTTATCAGATCGCTGACTTCAAGGTTTTCGTTTCCGAATTCGCTCTCCACAAACGGGAACTGCATTACCTTCTCCAGAGGCTGAATATCCTTCGGACTTTCTTCTGGCATCATGTCAACTGAATTCTGAACTACCATTCTCAGCGGATCAAGGTTCCCGAAGTAGAAATCTATAGATTCTGCTCCACCAGATCCAGATCTATGAAGAAGGGATTGCTTTCAAAGCCCGTGAAGAACATTTCTACGCCGTCCACGATCTTTCTTTGAATATCTCTTTCTTCAATGAATCTGTGGAGTTTCTCATCTGTATTTATCTGAGGGTAGTACATCCCAACTGTGTCTCTTGCCTCATCGAATGTAACTGTGAATTCCATTTTAGACTTTGTTTCGTTCTGTGTGTTGTAGTAATCCGAACTCTTCTCAAGAGCGGAAACTGGTGCCGTTGAGAATAATGCAAATGCCAATAATGCTATCAAACTCTTCATATCATATAGACCTC
>DSBT01000147.1 GCA_011045915.1 Mesotoga infera | reverse complement strand
TAATCCCAATAGAGTGCAAAAGAGTCGATCAATAACCTTCAGGAATCTTCCAGAGTCCCGGTCCGCCGTCAACGGTTATCTCGTCCTCGGGGATTTTCCACAGGCCTGGTCCTGCAAAGGCAACACTACCAAAAGCTATCAAACCAATGAGAATAATCGCTGCTATCTTTTTCATTCAATTCACCTCCATAATCTGCTTGTTCGTGTTATCAATTCCTCCAGTTATCATCTTTCAGTGATCTTCTTCTTCTGGTATCTTCCACATACAAAGCACCTCCCGGTCAAGTGTTTGAGTTACAATACATTTCACTTTAAGCCATAATCTCCAGATTACAATCTTTGAATGATCAGCTTTTAATAAAAGATAATAGGTCGCTCGGACAACAAAAGAACAAACCTTGCCGAAACGGAACGAGACGGTAAGTCCATTTTAGATCATAGCCGACCAATTTCCAAAATAATGTAAGAGAAAGTATTTCTTGTATAATCAAGCGCTATCATCCATAAACATCAATAATTAGCAACTGTGGGAAATATAAAAAATATATCAGTTATAAGCAAACGAACGAAGGTATACTGTGTTTTAATCGAAAGCTTTGTTACTGTGTAAATTGTACTCGCAGTTGATAGCGATACATACCGGAGATAAATGAATCTATATACTTATTCGAATGAAGAGTTCAAATATTGCAGTCGTGAGATTGCATTATTTTCACAACGCAAGGCGGCTAATAAAAGCATTTAGGTATGGAGCTCAGATTCTAGATAGGAAATAGTGCGGTCCAGATTACGCCGACAAGACCCGTTCCCAAAACTATCCAAATGACAGACAGTTTTAACTTGTAAAGAATAACGAAGGCAAATACTCCAAGAACTAGCGTGAAAATACTGTTGATAGATTCAATCCCTATTCTGAATGTGGCCGAAAGAATCAACGCTACTATACCTAGTCTGAGAGCATTGAAGACCTCTGAACTGTCGATCCATCTTGACAGAAGTTTCAGGAGCTTTAGAATCAAGAAGATCCAGAATACGCTTGGAAGAACAACTCCAACAGTGGCACAAAGCGATCCAGGCACACCGGCGATCCGATATCCTATGAAAGTTGCAGAATTGATTGCTATTGGACCCGGAGTCATTTGTGAGATGGAGATCAGCGTAAGGAATTCTTCGAGATTCATCCAGTTGTTTATATTGACAATCTGATCTTGAATTAAGCTGAGAGCGCCGTATCCACCCCCAAAAGCAAGAAGTCCGATTTTGAAAAATGACCAGAGAAGCTCCAGAAGAATCATTTCGCCAGCCGCCTATCAATAATATAGATTAGTATGGAGCAAAGGAGCAAAACCCATATTGAAGAGATGTTGAAGAAAACAATGGCCACCGTTCCAACGGCGATTACGATCAAAACAAGATATCTTTTCAGACTCTTTTTGAGTAACTGAAAGGAAAGATTTGCCAGGATTACCGTTACACCAACTCTTGCACCAGCAAAAAAACCTTTGAAGACTGGCAAATCCACGAAATCGGTGAAGAATGTCGCAATGACAAGTATTATTAGGAACGGAGTCAGTGAAGCTCCTAGAACTGCGAAGAAAGCCCCCCACAGTCCAGCCAATCTGCTGCCCAATATCATTGCCGTGTTGATTGCGATCACTCCAGGCACGGTCTGGGCGGTCACAATTACGTCGAGAAATTCATCTTCCTTCATTATTTTGTATTTGTCTACAATGAATTCCTTTATTACAGGAATCATTGCGTAGCCGCCACCAATTGTGAATGAACTAACCTTGACGAATATCCAGAATAACCGGAACGGGCTCATCGACTTCACTGTTCGTCGCATTCAATGCTTGAGACGAACTTCCTCCTCTCAGATCTAATGGCTTTTTCGAGACAACCCTTTGGGCGGGAAGATCGACGTCTTCCATGTCCTACTCCCTTCTGCTCATATATTGTACAACTCCTTCTCTTTTTCTGCAGTCAAACATCTAGTAATTGAAATGGTGTATGTGTTGCATGATAAACTTGACTGAAGGGGGTGAACCTATGGAAAACAGAATCAGATGGGGCGCCAAAGCGATCTCTTCCGACGGTAAAGATCTCGGAAAAGTCATTCGGGTAGTCATACATCCCAAGAGCAACGAGGTTACTCATGTTGTAATAGAAAAGGGAATTTTCAACAGGGTGGC
>DSBT01000146.1 GCA_011045915.1 Mesotoga infera | reverse complement strand
ATGGTCTATAGAACAATAGACTATAGAATTATGTTCTATAGATTAATATCGGATTCTTTTACTGAAATTGTCTCTTCAATAGCCAACATATCAATTATTCTTTCATCTGTAAATGAGTATAGAGAACCTTTTGCGAGGATTACATGATCAACCAGTCTGATTCCTAGTATTTTACCTGCTTCTCTTATCGCGTTAGTCGTAGTCTTGTCCTCTTCCGAAGGCGAGGGATCTCCACATGGATGATTGTGGACAAGAACGATTCCCGCGGCGGATCTCATTATTGCGGGTCTGAAAACCTCCCTGGGGTGGCAAATACAGCTGTCCAGAATGCCTAAACTAACTAGATCGATACCTACAATATTCAGCTTTGTAGAAAGTGATACTACTTTCATCATTTCCTGATCGAGGGCGATCATATCGTGACACGCCCAGTAGAGCGATTCAGGCCGTTCAGCACGATTATGGTGGATTTGACTCCTCATGTAGTCTGGATACAACGTGTTCATCAAATCTAGCAATGATTTGACAATACAACCAGTTTCGGTTTTTTGATTTAGCTCTTTTAAAAGTGTCCCGCTTTGAACAGTGGAAAGATCATTCAGATACTCCCTAACAATCTGTAGCTCAATTGCTTTGATCATACCAACGCCTCCTAAAATGAATTGACCTCACCAAGAAGTGAGGCCTTATGAGTCTTGCGCCGTAGAGGGGTGGGGCATAAATCTCACTATCCTATCTACAAGGCCAGAAACCCACATACTGGTACGTCCGCGGAGGCGCTTACATTCAGCTAATCAAGACTTTTGGAGCTTAGAAGTAAGCATTGGAGGCATAAAAAAACGGCCCATAAGAGGCCGTTGCAGAGTATTGCTATTTTAATTAGAAAAGACGATATATTTAGTTCACATTAAAGTCTTCCACTACCTCAGAGTACAAACTAATTGTGTGTACAATTATGCTGCGATAACAGACATTATGGGCTGGTTATAAACGATATTGTTGACAACTGGCATGGATAGTAGTCTGGACAAATTAATGTTGGTAACACAATAACCTATATCATACTCTGAACGCGCGATTTGCTTATCATAATACTCATTAATAACGTAGTACAGCATATCCATATCATCAGACGATAGGTAATTAATGTTGCTCTTATATTTTCCACAGCCATTAGCAGAAAATAACGAATAATAAGTCTTCTTTTTGTTATTTCCATAGACAGATGGAGTAAACGAAGTTTTGAACACCTTGCTACCCAAGGAAGCGGTAAGGTTGTTTTCAATGTTATATAGTTCGCATTTGTTTCTGAAATTGCTGTAGTCAACTGAAAGCGCGATAGCACAAAACGCATCCGCCCGCTTCCTTTTAGCATCATAGTATTTGCTTTCAAAGTTAGGATAAATATAGTAGTAATCACCTTTTGCTGTTAACTTGAAAACGCGTCTAAAAACGTGAAGTAGCTCTTCCTGGTTGATTATTTTTCGACCATTTTCAAAAAAGGCTCCAACTAAATGGTAATGCAGAATGCCGTTGTAACTATTGCCCTTTGCAGTGCTAGGAACCAGAATCGATTTGAATTCATACCCTTCAGCGTTAAACTTTTTGGTAATATGCTTAATAAAGCTTTTGGCATTGTCAAAGGTGTCTTTAAGGTTGAATTTATCCCTGTGAAGAATTTTTTTGACAGGCTTAAAATTGAATGAGAAATTCGGCTGCAAGTAATAGGCAGTCTGCATAGCCTTTTCGATCTCGTTATAGCAATGTGAGTAGTAGTTGGTAGTCAGCCTTTTTCTAATTGGAGAAGACAGTCCATAATATTCAAAATACTTTGTCTTTCGTGCGCCACAATATTCGATCTGATGTTCATCGCTCCAGGAACTCTTCCCGTTTGAAAAGGCAAGAGTCGCGTCTTCAATGAAACCTAGATTTGATTTTTCCGATCGGGTCATAGGCGGCCTAGAAATGTTGAGTTCCCGTTTTCCATCAGTTAAAGTTATTCTGTAGACTTTCAGTCTTACCATTTCTTTTATTTCAAGGAATATACTTCTAAGATCAGTTTTGCTTTTCTGAGCCAATACCGGATCACCTCTCTTCCATTTTATAATTAAGTATACCATTCAATTAGCGCTTAAAATGCTGAGAAATATCTAATCTAAAAAAGCCCGAAAACCCGGATAAACAATTGGTCAGAGTACATTTTGCGGAATAATTATAAGTATAATTTCTATACCATTGTCAAGGAGTCTGACTTTTGCGCGCGTTTGTGAACTTTCTCGTCCCTGATAGCCTTCATTGTTTGGTACTTGCCAAATTTTCTGGCCAAATGGATTGTGGAGTCTTTGTATATGTAGTCAGCAAATTTGATACATTCAGCCTGTTTGGTAATCCGAATAAAGTGGTGGCCCTTTTTGTCGGTTCTGTGCGAATGTTCGACGCCAATTTTGGAGAGTACTTTGCTTAGGCCATCACACATCATTTCTGTTCCCCAATAACCAATCGCAAAGCCATTTTTATTGCTTATAGAAATACAGCCATCGCCGTCAATCAGACCTCTAATGAAATGAGGTTCTAAGTCTTCTGTGAGCCATTCTGGCCACGTGCGTGTATATGTCATATTTCCACAGATGCCAAGCGCAGCAATTTGCTTACTAACTTTTTTGTTATAGATACCCAATCTATAAAGCATCTGAGCATTTTCTCCCGCATAGCTATTTGCAGAATTTTTCATAGGAATAATTCGCGCGTTTGATCCGATTGCTTCCTTTATTTTTTCTAGGATGTCTAGGCTATCCTTTGCTACATCGATTTTTGCGACATTTGGCGACACGCTGTTCGAGCCGTCAGAGAAAAACCAGCCCATGACGTATGCCTTGTCCGGGGTATCTATTACCTCGAAGAAACTCTCGTCAACAGAGTATTTTCTCTTGTTAACGGCTCGTTCCTTACCCAGTGGTCCAAAGCGGCGAGTCAAACGCGTGTATATTGTAGAATTTGTAACCCCAAAGGCCTTTGCAATATCACTTACCTTTTTACCTTCTTTGTACATTTCAAAAATTGTTTCTACTTCTTGATCCGAAATGACTTTCTTCAAAAAAAGCCGACCTCCGCGAATTAATTTGTTTCTTGTTGTAGAAATAACAAGTCATAATCTGTGGAGGACAGGGGCACTAATAAATAGCTGTGTCTAGCTTTAAAATTGAAAGATAGTAAATTGTGCGAAATTTGAAGAATAGATCCTATACGTCAATAGAAGGTTATTTTGCAGAAATCAATAGTGCCTAGGCAGAATTCTACTGAAGGAAGTTTGTAGCATAAAATAACAATACAAATCGAGACTGTGCTGGTAAGCAAATATATCAATGTAAGGTCATTAAACGGTTAGCGCATACAGTGCGCTGTCGAGAGAAGGTATTTACGTCAATAAATTGCTACGGAAGACCAATCGCTGAGCGATTCAGTTCATCGCGCGTGGTTTGCCAATTAGGAAGCAGGTCGCTCATAAGAGATTTATAGCGGTCGTTATGATGGCGCTCAATAAGATGAAGCATCTCGTGTACAACTACGTACTCGAGGCAGGAAAGAGACTTCTTCGCAAGCTCAAGGTTAAGCCAAATACGCCTCGCTTTTATGTTACAACTCCCCCATCGCGTTTTCATCTTGCGAACACCCCAATCGGCAACCACGACTCCGATTCTAGGTTCCCATTCGGTTATCATGGCGGGAATCTGTTCCTTTAATCTCTTCCTGTACCACTCGTAAAGAACGGCTTCTCTTTTTGCCCGATCGCTACTAGGGCGAATCCTGAGTTCTATTGAGGAGTTGTTCGAAAGCTTGACTGTCGGAGGCCTGTTTATTTCTACTACTTTCAACCTGTATCTGCGACCTCGAAAGTAATGACTCTCTCCAGTAATCATCTCCCGGCGAGATTGCCTTTCCTGGTTTTTGAAAGCCTCCTGTTTCTTCCGAATCCAGCCTATGCGGGTGATTAGCGCAAGCCGTACCGCATCTTTATTCATATGAAGCGGAGCAGCTACGCGCACCCTGCCCTCAGGTGGATATACGGCAAGGTGAAGGTTCTTTATATGCTTTCTCACAACCTCAACGGGAATTCCCATAACTTCGAGTTTGTATTCTTCAATAATCGCGCTGGTTTTTGGCAATTTCGAATATCTCCTTAGCGAGTTGATTTGAATTTCCAAGTACATTCTTTATTGCAATCTCAACTTCGCGCTCTTTTTGGCGGTTGCCTCTCCAGTCGGCTTTCTTCACATCGCGGATCGCTTTGTCCAACGCGATAGCCATTTGGGCCCGCGAATCCGAATCGTTGTGATACTTATATTGTCCCTGGGGATCTTTCGCCACTAAATCGTCCAGCTGCTCAAGATTGTCGTAAAAAGCCATCTTTGCCGGGGTATCAATCATGCCCGGGTATTTAGCTTCCGTTGCTGGTCTTGCAACCTGTTTCGCCAGTTTGATAATCTGTTCGAGATAACTCTTGTAATCAATAGTCTGTCTGCGCCTTTCCTGAATAAGTTCGTCCAAAAGAGATGACATCTTCTCGTAGTACCTTGGATTGACCGGAGATTCGTCTATGATAAGCTTTCTTACATTGTTCTCAATCGTTTCAGATACGGCTTCTTTATCTTTGCGGATACTCTCGGGCAGATTATCAACGGCACTTTCTCCCCTGTCTACGATCATTTCTACGAGAGTCATATCATCAAAATTTGAGAGTACCTCACTTTCTTCAGCCCTAATATAAGTGTCTAAAAGATGCCTCATAGCCGGTTCGTAAGCCTTCATATCCACGTAATCGCCACTTGCCAGTTTGACTTCCTGGCGGACGTTTTCGTAGTATGCGACTTCGTGCTTTATGGTACTTATCTCATCCGATGTATAACCAGCCTCTTCCAGTTCGTTTGCCAGATTCGCATATGCCCTTACGAGCGCGGAGACTGTTTTGTACAAAGCCACGCGTTTAGGCTCATTCTCCTTCAATTGCTGCACATTGCCGCTTTCCTCAGCGCAGAAATATTTTATGTAAGCAGAGGTGTTTTTGGGCGGTTCTACCGGTTCACATAGAGCCTTAATCGATTCACGAAGCTCTTCCAGCCGTTCACGCGCCTTATCCAAACGATCCTTAAGCAGCCCCTCTACGTCTTCTCGGTCATAACCGTCAAGGGCTCCACCGGTATAGTCCTTTATGGCCCCTTCCAGAGATTTGAAGAGGTCCTTATAATCAATGATATAACCATTCTCCTTATCTTCCGTGTGAAGGCGGTTAACCCTGCAGATAGCCTGAAATAAACCGTGATCACGCATCTGTTTGTCTATATACAGGTATGTCGCCGGGGGTGCGTCAAAGCCAGTTAGCAGTTTATCCACAACTATAAGCAATTTCATCTGTCCCGGTTCTTCTATGAAGCGTCTCTTGACCTCTTTCTCAAATTCTTCGACTCTGTTCATCGCTCTATCTTCAGACTCATCATAGAAGTCGGCCAACATCTTTCGGTAGATTTTGTACTCAAGAAGCTTTTGAGTAAGACCTTCGCCTGTCTCTTCTCCCTTTATACTGGAAACAGTGGGTCTGTAAGAAGTCACAATAGCGCATTTATCTCCAAAACCCGCTTTGCTGAACATCTCATACAATCTACAGGCCGAGTATATGCTGTCAGCAATGAGCATGGCGTTGCCATTGCCACTCTGGAGCCTATCCTTTCTTTCCATATCCATTAAAATGTCATTTACAATCTTTTGTAGTCGATCTTCTGAACTTAGAATTTCCTGCATTCTGCCCCAGCGTTTCTTCAGCTGAGCTTTGGCTACATCTGATAATCCGCGCGTCTTGATTTCAAACCACTCATCTACTTTTTTTGGCGAAGTTAAATTCTGGTAGATGTCGCGCGCTTCATATCTTAGATCGAGTACAACACCGTCGCGCACCGCCTCATCGTATTTGTATGTATGGATGTAAGGGCCGAACACCTCTATGCTCTTCTGCTTATCCTTTTTCAATAGTGGGGTACCAGTGAAGCCAATAAACATCGCTTCAGGAAGAAGTTTCTTCATGGCATCGTTTAGAATTCCCGACTGAGTTCTGTGACACTCATCCACAAAGACGAATATCTCGCCCTTAGCCTTGAAGTCGGCGGTTAGACTTTTCTTTATATCATCCAGATACTCTTTAACGTCTTTTTCACTGGCTCCCTCGCCCGCTCCAAATTTGTGGACAAGCGCGCATATGAGCCATCTCTCATTGGTGTTCAGTTCCTGTATAAGCTCCGCCCCGCTTTTAGTGCGGAGTATATCTTCTTTAACGTCCTTGAAGACTCCCTCAATTTGCTCATCCAGCTCTATACGATCCGTCACAATAAGCACTCTAGAACCGGTTACGTTTTCTCTGATCCATCTGGCAAGCCAGACCATTATTAGGCTTTTCCCGCTGCCCTGGGTGTGCCAGACTATTCCGCCTTCTCTACGTCTTATGCGTTCCTGCGCTGCTTTAACTCCGAAGTACTGGCTGTGGCGACAGGTCTTCTTAATTCCGGCATCAAATGATATGAAGTCATGTGCTATCTCGAGTAATCGATCCTTTCTGCAGAGCTGACCCAATTCTTTCAGCAGAGGATTATCGCCTGCCAGCGGATGTGCCTCTGTTTCCTTCCAGCGCATGTAATACTTCTCCGTTGTTCCGATGACCCCATATCTTAGGCCTTCGGTATCGTTTCCGGCCATAATGAGTTGAATAGTAGAGAAGAAACGTCTTATAAACTCCTTTTTCTGATTGTCCAGGTTCTGGCGAATTCCCTCTTCCACGGATACTGTGGAGCGCTTCAATTCGAGAACGGCGAAGGCGATACCATTCACATACAGCACTATGTCGGGGCGCTTTGTATGTTCCTCTATTATCGTTACCTCTTCGGCTACAGCAAAATTGTTGTTCTCGATGTTATCCCAGTCGATTAGCCAAACTGTCTTGTATTGTTCTTGTATATCTCTCTTGACCTTAACCCCATAGCGCAACAATCCATAGACGTCTTTGTTGGCGTAGTAGGTGTTTCTCTCGCCGATAACAGTGTTGGCTTTTTCGAGAAGGTCAATAGTCTTTGAGATAGTCGTGTCATCGTGTCCTTGTTTCTTCAGCCAGTCAGTCAACAGCCCCTGTTCGATATTGCTGTTATCGGATCTGTCTTTCCAGTTCCCAAGATACCTGTAACCCAGAGCGTTTTGAAGAAAAGTCAGCACCGCTTTCTGGGTTATGATTTCACGTTGCCCGACATATTCCTTCATCCACTTGCCTCCGTCCTCGTATCCTGAATCTTTTTCAGGGTATTTCCTTCAGCGGTTTTCCAGGCAGTGCGGCCGTTTACGGGACCTCCAACTAAAACACCCGCAGCAGTAGAGGGAGAAGCGAAACGATAATCCTGCGTGAACACATAGTAGCCGCCTTCTTGCTTCAAAACCCCACGATCTATAAGCTGTTGCCTAAGATCATGCAAATAGGCCTGTATAGAATTTACTTCTGCAATACGCGCACAAGAATCCTGCTTAACCACAAAACCTTCCGGGACCTCTATGCCTCTGGCTCTCGCGCCTCTTTGCGAAAGAACGTATTCTTCATCCGGGCCCTGCAATACAACATCCTTTGAAGCGGCCTCAAACGCGTCTATTCCCAGGATTGGATAAATGACAAGCATTTCATTGAGAAACCAATCTGCATCGGCACGATCGGCTTCCGATAGCGGAGGCAGAGGAGGTGTTGTACTATTCTCGACCTCCCACTGGTTAGCAGAGTTCGCAAGTTTGATAAGACTCGCTTCGAGGTAACGCACATGCGCCTTGTTCAGTCCCTCGTTACTACTTGTAAATGCAACAAAACCCGTCCAGAAGTCTTTCTTCATTGCGTGCTGTTTCAGACGGTCGCGCAGAATATCTGCTTCGCCGATATATATTCTGGAGGAACCACTTTTGCCGGGACCCGTCAGTACGTACACGCCGGGACGGGATAATTCATCTCGCAAAAGAGCAGAAACAAGATTCGAACGGCCGGCAACAACAGCTACACCTGTCCAGTTTGACTTCTCTATTATTCGTATTCCGTCTGGAGTTCCATCTACGAGAAAGAGTCGTATCGAGGTCGCCTGCGGACTCATCATACAGCCTCCTTATCCAGTAACCTTATTCTTCCGGTTAGAAGCTGTTGCATCATTCCCTGTTTTATCTGTTTTGTCTTATCTCTTTGGCGCTCCAAAGCTTCAATTTCAGCATCCATATCTAGTAGAATCGAGGTAATTGCGCGCTGTTCTTCAATTGCTGGAATAGCTATTAATAACTCTCGCAATACTTTCCAATCTGCTCGAGGCATATGTGTACCATATGAAACTCCAGAGGCTTCCAAAAACTGCTCAGTTTGAACAACATAAAAAAGGAAATTGTTGAGGATATCACTTGTACTAACATTAAGCGGCCAAATTTCTGTCGAACAAAGACCGTTTTGTTTAGCAAGCCAGAATTTCTTAAGATAGGGTCTTAACCGTCCAAATAATATGTCGCCTGAGAAAAATAGAAACTTCGAAGATTCAGATTCAGCCGCTTTAGAGTAAGCGCAAAGTCTGCCAGTTCCTTGTTCAATATGTTCTAGTTCTATACAAATGGTTTCTGGATTAACACTAGCAGGAAACACCCTATAACTTCTAACGCATGCAAAAGTTCCTAGTTGCTTCAATTCCCATTCCCCTTCAAAACCAGGCAAACGAGTTCTTCCTGTAAGAAGCTGCTGCATAGTTGCTTTCTTTATCGCCTGCTTTTTGTCTATGAGGTTATCAAGGGACTCTATAAGATTGTCAACGTCAGTGAGAACTTCAGCAATAGCAGCCTGCTCAGCGATGGAAGTTACTGGAACAGGCAGTATAGAGTACTCTTTTCCGTTTATCCCAGGTTGACCGCTGCGTGCCGACATCAATCGAACCCAATTCCAGTATGGGGAGGTTCCAAGGTATGCTTCTAAGAACTGAGGTAGGAGCTTGCTTCTATCAGGATGAACACGAATCAAAAATCCTGCAAATACAAGAGCTCCGTCACCAGGCCTATAACGATAATACTTACCGACACTAGCACCGGTACGAGCGAAAACGACATCTCCGTCTGTTAGCAGAAAATTGTGATAACTGTCAGTTGCAACAGAGGCTATGTTTTCAGAAGAAAATCTTCCTTCATCCGTGATATCGGTTATTCTTATGTATGTTGGAAGATTCTCCGAATAAGAGACCGCGGATGCGTTTATTCCATATTCTGGTTGTCCAACTAGACAATCTCTAAGCCTTTTCACTTCCCAATCCTCCGGAATAATTCCTACCTCAGTCTTCTTATAACCAGGCGGTATTTCATCGGAAGAATGGCCTTCACGAACAGATTCAAAATTATCCATCCTCAGCTGCTCTTCACACATCCCACACCAATCCCATCTTTTTCAGATGTTCGGCAACCTTCTTACTAAACTGATCGACTTCCTTTTCAATATCCGGTAGTGTCTGCGAATAGCGTTCCTCTAGTTCCTTAATTCTGTTGCTCAATCCCTGCGTGAGCTTTTCGACTTCTTCCTCAATAAAGGTTCGAATCTTGCTAAACCACTTATCCTCAACAACAAGCCTCTTTATATCTTCTTCATTCAAGTCTCCGTATTTCTGTAGAACCTTTTTATCGAGGACTAACTGTGCATCTTTGATTGCTTTCTTCGCTGCCGACTCTGCCTCATATAGTTCAAGATAGCGGCTTAAAGCTTTATGTTCATCTTCAAATTCGGGATCCGGATTCCTTCCCAATTCCTTAAGGCGATCTGTAACGGCACTCTTAGTAACGCTTCCCTTTTCATTCACCGCCTCTTCGAGCAGACTTTCCTCCCCTGTGTTTTCTTCCACGAATTCTTCAATTTCGCGGGAAGCCTCTTCTTGTTGTTGCATCATTTGTTCAATTTCAGCGTTTTCTTCAGAGAAATATCTCGCAACTATTAACTCAGGCGGGATTAGATCCATCTTGTACTTGGTTTTGCCGATTGTAAGATCAGGCTTCTCGTTAATCTTTCTTTCTTTGTTAGAGATTATTCCGCGAGGTTTCACAGCTTTTAACCAGCCATCTACTGCGATTAGATACACATCATCCTGCATCTCATCAGCCCAATAATCCATAAGCCGTTGGTAAACATCATAACGATCAAGCAGGGGAATATACACAAAACTGTCCAGCAGATCCTCGGATAACCTTTGTATTATTAGTTTTGGGGCATCGTTTATTGCGATCTCCTTCAATAGTGGTTTGTGTTCATTGGACCACTTATCAAATAGGGTGTTTACTTTGAAAGAGAAAGCCTGAAAGTCTTTATGTTCTAGTATTGTCTGCTTTATCTCGTTTGTATTTACTTTTGGCTCCAAGTAGCCAGGGCGGCCATTACCTTCAACAAGCGCTTCTCTTAGCGCAGGAAAGACCTGCCAATAATGCTTCAGATCATCTATATCCCGTTCCGGTATCCCACCATTCAGATGAGCGTCCAGGTCATGTAGGTCTTCCGGTTCGGATGAATCAATATACCTTGGAATGTTCAAGTTGTAGTCGTTAGTTGGACTAGCTATTTCGCTGAGTGGCACCATCCGGGAATAACGCGATATTTCAGTCTGTTTTCTGAAGACGTCAACTATCTTGTGTATGTCCTGTGAGCGTAGGCGATTCTTATTTCCGTCTTTCATAAACCCTTTGGAAGCGTCGATCATGAAGATACCAGTTCGAACAGTAGCGTTCTCTTTATCTATGACGATAATACAGGCAGGAATGCCGGTGCCGTAGAAGAGGTTTGACGGAAGACCTATGATCCCCTTTATGTAACCTCGTTTAATAAGGTTCTTACGGATATCCGCCTCTTTGTTTCCGCGGAATAGAACACCATGAGGAAGGATTATAGCGCCCTTACCATGACTCTTCAGCGACTTTATTAGATGCAGAAGAAAGGCATAGTCACCGTTCTTTGCCGGAGGTACCCCGTATTCAAATCGCCCGAACTCGTCATGATAAGGATCCAGACCATTGGTCCAGGACTTAGATGAAAATGGCGGATTTGCGACCGCGAAATCAAAGGCTTTCAGTGTACCGTCATGGTTTTTGAAGTGCGGAGCTGCCAGGGTGTTCCCTCTCCATATCTCTGCCGTGGGATGTTCGTGGAGTATCATATTCATTTTTGCCAGGGCCCAAGTCGCGTTATCCATTTCCTGGCCGAAGATTGCCAGTCTTGATATCTCAGTTTCATTGGCCGCTTTTATTAGAAGCGATCCGGATCCGCAAGTCGGGTCGTACACAGTGGGTTCCGAAAGGTTTTTCGCTTCTTCTATGCCGATTACTTTCGCCATTATTCTAGAGACTTCTGCCGGAGTGTAGAACTGGCCCTTACTCTTGCCTGATTCTGTGGCAAAGTTTTTCATAAGGTACTCGTATGCATCTCCTAGAAGATCGTCTCCCTCTGCCCTGTTTGATGTGAAGTCAAGTCCCTCAAATATAGCGACCAACCTCGAGAGGCGGTCCTGCATATCTTTACCCTGGCCGAGCTTCGTCTCATCATTGAAGTCAGCCGCATTTATAAGGAAGTCAAGTTCGTTCTCATGAGCAAAAGCGTTTATGATCTTGTTTATCTTGTCTCCGATCTCCTTATCGCCCTTGAGTTTCACCATATCATCGAAGCTGGCTCCAGGTGGAACAACTATTATCGCGTCATCTATTCCGGCGTATTTATCAGAAACGTACTTCATAAACAGCAGCGTCAGTACATAATCTTTGTACTGCGAAGCATCCATCCCTCCGCGCAGCTCATCACAGCTCTGCCAGAGCGATTGATACAGTTGGGATTTCTTCAATGCCATTGTCTGATCACTCCCAAATTGATATTTTAGAGGTTGTTTGTGCCAAAACTACAAAAATCGGAACATAGCGTTCTCGCAAGTCCTGAAGCAAGTCCCCTGTGAAAAGGATTCCAT
>DSBT01000145.1 GCA_011045915.1 Mesotoga infera | reverse complement strand
GTTCCGATTACACCCCCGCCTATTATTACAACTCTGTACCTACTCTTCACAGCAATCATCACCGCTTTCAGCTACTGCTCTGAAACTTACCGGAATCGCAGGCGGTCTGAAAATCCCGGGAGACAGTCTCTCAATGGGTATGCCTGTTTCCTCAGACAAGATCATCAGGGTGTTCAGCCTGCAAGTTCTTCCCCCGCAGGGTCCCATACTTATTCTCAGGTATCTTCTAAGTTCTTCGAAGTCCGTATAGCCATCACCGATTGCCTTTCTTACTTGATCAACCGTTACTTCTTCACAGCGACAGACAAAAGACTTGGATTCTTCGGAGGGCACAAAGATATGTCGGACATCTGAAGCAAACTCGCAGGGAACGTTTATGTAAACAAGGTTTGTCTTGTTGGGCGATCTGACCACTCTCTCTACTTTAACATTGCAGATTGCCTCTCCATTTCTTCCCAGCGCTGTCACTTGTTGTTCCTCGATAGGAAATGGAAGGAATTCGTAAGGAATTCCAACAGAACATGTGCCATCCTCGTTCTCTCTAAACATGAAAATTGCAAGTCCCGGACATTTGGTTGCGCAGATACCGCATCCAGTACACTTTGAATAGTCTATGATCGGTCTATTGTTTATATTATCGCCAATGGTTATGGCACCGACCGGGCAACTTGTTTCACATGGATTGCAGGGAATGGCTTCGAAACATTCGATTATTGGTCGCATCTTACCCACATACTTGGTGAAATCGTCGGGACTCTCCTTCGCGAATGACGCTTCCTCAAACTCATTTCCAAGTTTAGCTAGACCGGCTCTCGTCTTTGACGAAGTGGGACCGCTTCTGAAATTCCTGAGAGTATTCTTCAAGTACGTCAGTCGCTCTTGACTGCAATTTTCGGTTAGGTCACTGACCACGGCAAGACCTGCGATTTGTCCTTCAATCATAGCCGTAGTTGCTTCTTCAATTCCGGCAGCATCACCGGCTACAAATACGTCACGCACTGATGTTCTCATGTTTTCATCTCTTAGAGGGATATACCCTCCGAGCTCTTTGATATACTTCAATTGACAGCCGGCCTGAGCCGCCAGCTCAACTGATGGTGAGAGCCCCACCGCAATGCAAATCGTGTCAACGACTAACTCCCTCTCGCTTCCAGCAACTGGTCTCCATTTTTCATCAAGCCTGGCAATAACGGCTCCCCTCACAGACTCCTCTCCAATTGCTCTTAAGACCGTGTGCTGCAGCAAAATAGGAATTCCTACTCTTTTCACCTTGTCTGCATGTACCTGGTAACCGCCTATCCTGTTTGAAGCCTCAAGTATCGCTCTGACCTCTACACCTGCCTGAAGCAGCTGGTAAGAGACTATGAGTCCAATGTTTCCAGATCCGATCATAAGCACACTTCTTCCGGGGAGAATCCCGAATTGATTCATAAGGGTCTGAACCGCACCGGCTCCATAGACTCCGGGCAGGTCATTGTTTTCAAACTGAATAAACTTCTCCGACGCACCTGATGCGACGATAATTTTTTTTGGGTTCAGAAGTGAAGTCTGATCGTTTTTCATATCATGTACGAGTACTCCATCAGGATAGATAGCGACAACGGAGCTTTCGTTTTGAATCTTCGCAGAGTCCAGGGAATTCAGTTGTTCAGTAAGACTTGTGCCAATTTCGAAGCCTCTCACCGAAGCAAAAAAACTCTCATTTCCAAAGAATTTGTGTGTCTGTTTGACTAATTGACCGCCGGAGAAAACCCCTTCATCGACAACTAGAACCGAGAGCCCGTTCTTTGCAGCTTCTATTGCACTTGAGAGCCCGGCCGGTCCGCCTCCTATGACAAGAAGATCTAGATTACTCACCAATCTCACCCCTGCCATGCTGTCTTCTAACAGTCATTCCGGGTCTTACGAGAGTTATGCAAGTACGCACGTTAGGTTTTCCGTCCACTTCCATCAGGCACGAGGAACACTTGCCGATCGCGCAAAACAATCCTTGCGGACGTTCTTCCTTCGCGCTGTAACGTAAGACCTTAATACCGTTGGCATGAAGGGCGGCAGCTATCGTCTCACCTGAGTATGCTGAAAGTTCTCTCCCTTCGAAAAAGAAAGTAATTAGCTTTCTCCTCTCGAATGAAAGAAGCGGATGCTCCTTTATCCTTTCCAAGGTATCGCCTCCATACAATATCTATTACAAGTATAATT
The DNA here is from genome assembly GCA_011045915.1 of Mesotoga infera. Classification (NCBI taxonomy): domain Bacteria; kingdom Thermotogati; phylum Thermotogota; class Thermotogae; order Kosmotogales; family Kosmotogaceae; genus Mesotoga; species Mesotoga infera. The sequence goes on along the minus strand of DSBT01000145.1, from coordinate 520 downwards.
CCTTTTCTTTCCCTGAAGAAAACCAGCATGATAACGCATACTCTTGAACAAGCAACGTATCCTGCTATAATTATGGATATACGCAATTGTCGGAATCGAGGCCGATTAATTGGCAACTCGATCGTCAAATTCCGAGGCTTCGACGTCGGTTAATTTGTTAAATGGAGGTTTCTATGAATTCCAGGCCTTTGATTCTAGGGCACAGAGGTATGGGAACGGGTACGGGGGAAAATTCCCTTCTTTCACTTGTGAGAGCAGTTCAGGTTGGAGCTGACGGAGTCGAACTGGATCTACAACTTACAGGAGACGGAGTGCTTGTCGTAAACCATGATTCCAGTTTGAAAAGGACACTGGGTGTAGATGTTGAGTTAAGAGATACGAGCTTCAAGAGACTCAAGAAAATGCATCTGGTCAATCCTGAAGGAATTACGACTCCCGAAAAAGTCTTCCTTGAGCTTCCTGAGACGGCTTTTGTCAATTTGGAGATCAAGGACCCCAGAGCGGCAGATCTTGTTATTCC
>DSBT01000144.1 GCA_011045915.1 Mesotoga infera | reverse complement strand
CTCTTCTGCTCTTGATCTTAAATCCCCGCTCGAGCGGGGGGGACCGCTTGCGGTGGGGTGTGTGCTCTTTGAAGCGCATCTCGCATCGTTTTTTCGCTTCTTTTGTGCTATCGTCCCATAGTGATCTGTGCAGGATCTGCTCTCTCTCCTCGCTCTTGGTGTCTCGAATATGGTTCTTCTCAAAGCGCAGCTCTCCCTATCGTTCTCTCTCGATCTTGCATTCGTTCCTTCAGAGACACCCTCCGCCACTACGTGCTCTCCCTTGAGGGAGGACTAAAGATCAGAACAATCGGAAGGCAAACAAAGCAAATATTCCTAAGGAAAAGAGGCATCGTACGGTTTCCTAGTAGATTCCTAAGTCATGTTTTGTGATGAGTTGGTCAAACGACGAGCCAAGCCAATGTCCCATGACTTGGTTAATTCGACTTATCCAGTATGGTCTGAACTGGCAAAACGTGGCGGCTATTTTCCGGCGGTCGAGTATCCTGGTTCGGTTACACATATGATTATGTTGTCAAAATCAACATATGAGCATGTCTTGTCAGCGAAGACGATGAACTCGAACTTAGTGAAATCGAAGCTCTCGGAATATGACTCGTACCCACAGGGATGCATTATGTTGTCTACGTACACGGCGAAACCCGGTGAGTCGGTGAAGTCGAACTCCATCATTATTAAGTGCCAGGAGGCGGGCTCCAATTCGCTTCTCTTTCTCACTTTGTCCGTCTGATAATTATACGTATATACGCCAAAACCGTCTCCAAAGTCTCCAACATAGACATATGGAGCGCGACGTATGGGGTCTCCGACACCGAAGAAACCATTTTCTGAAACCCTGAAGTCGAACTTAATTGCACCTGATTTCGCTGGCTTGAATCCCTCGCCAACGACTTTTGCATACCCAAGAACAGTCGGGTCAACAAAAGTAAGCCCTTTTGTTTCGTTGAAACCTCTTTGAGTGATCTCGGCGAATGAAGTCGATGTCTTCTGATAGTCTCCCCACGAAAGAGTCGATGAAGATAACGGTCCTAGAGCTAGAGATTCAAAGCTTTCCTGAACTAGACAGAAGGCACCGGTTGTGAAGCTCCATACAGGCCCTTCCACTTCGTGAGTACCGTCCTTTGCTACAACCTTCCAATAATACTTGGTTGAATTCTCGAGTGCCGATTTGGTATGAGTCGTCGAAGAAAAGTCTTTTCTAAGGAGAGCAGGATCGGGAGTCTTTCCAAAATACAGATCATAGGTTACCTCATCTCCATCTGGATCTCCTCCTTCCCACGATAATGTGATTAAGGGGAAATTCTGATTGACTGCGTTATCTGAAGGAGAGGGGTTTGATGGAGTGTTAGGCGGACCTTTAACGGTAATCGTGAAGCTTGTGCTGGACTTCCCTTCTCCATCGGAGGCCTCAATCTCGACTTCCTTTGTGCCTATTGCCCCCGAAACCGTCCATGAGTAATTGCTTCCGTTAATACTACCGGGGCCGCTGACGAGACTGAAGCTCAGTTCATCACCATCGGGGTCGGTGCAGTAATCAATGAGATCGATTTCAAGTAAAGATCCAATATTTCTCGTAAAATCTTCAATTGTGGACCACACGGGAAGTCTATTGACGAACACACAGCCAGCAATAATTATGACGAGCAAAACCAGGGCAAGAGCAAGGTTATTCCTTCTCACGTAAACACCCCCTTGAAGGATTGGAAATGACTGATAAGAAAGTCGAAGGATCTAAGAAGGCAAAATGCATCGCATCTCCACTTTCATCCTACCCAATTGACAGCACGAGCAAAAGGCTCATGCAAACTCATCTTCTAACAATCTTGTAAAGAAGAAAGGACATGCAGACTAATCTCTAGCCTCACGTTAACCAGTGACGCGATTGATAAGGCAGCCGATAACAGCACTTTCAAATATGGAAACGACATCTAAGCCAGACTCGACTATACTGGAACAGAAGAGACTAAGAAATTAGGCCCGAAGGGAGACAGTCTAAGTGAATAGTGATTTCAGTGCGATATCAGTCAGAATAAGTGGAGTATACGAGGAAATTGCCAAGACTCATTGTTCATCAAAGTCTTACTCGCTTGGCAATGTGAAGCTCAAAACAATCGAGCTTATTCACCTTATCCGTAGAACGATCTGCCCCCAACTTTCACAAGACGCAACGACAGACGGACAGGAGTCACTCTTGAAGGCCATGAAACTCCTCGAAAAGCTTATCCT
>DSBT01000143.1 GCA_011045915.1 Mesotoga infera | reverse complement strand
TGGAAGAAGACCCCGAGAATGACTATCATGAAGGGGAGCTCATATCCGAGCATCTGGGCCAGTGCCCTTCCAATTCCTATGGATGCGTTTGGATTTCCCGACCCCACGGCAGACATAGCCATTCCAAGAAGGCCTATAGCCAGAAGGTAGATTACCACAAAGACATTGTCGATTCCCGGAAAGACGGCAAGACTACCGGCCGGGATGAAGAAGACCGTTGCAATCGTCCCTCCCAGCGCCATAAGTATTCCAAAGTCGAAGATGAAGCCGTGGGAAATCGAGTACTTCGTCAGCGACTTGAAAATATCTATGAAGTTCTGCCAGAAAGGCGGACCGTATCTCCTCTGAATTCTTGCCTCAATCTTTCTTGCAATTCCTTCAAGCGTCACGGTAAATATGAACGCGACTACTAGAAGCGCGATCCCCGAAAGTATTGTGATTACGATATTCATAAACATATGATCACCTCAACCACCAAAAGGCGCCAAGAATAACGATAACAGTCAAAGCAATGTATACCTGAGGATTACGGTTGAAGAAGACCGCCTTTAACAGGGCCCCAAGCTCTTTGATCTTTTCAGAAGTCGATGAAAGCCAGTTTTCCATCGAAGGCCACTTTTCGAATAACCTGTCGAACGGCCTGTACATCCTGTAAGAAAAGTGATAGAGCTCCGCGGTATACAGAAAATCCCCTCCCGTATAATTGTCTAGAAGATCTACCTTTCTGGCCCTCTTTGCGCGTATGAAGATCAACAATGATATCGCAAAACCTATCGCGAAGACGGTCGTGACCAAAACTGAATCCCATTCCCCAGTCAGCGCTACGATTCTCGAGAAAGTCACATCGACGGTTCCTCCGCCGATTGATTCTGTAATCCTGTTTATAGATCTAATTGCGTTGCTGGGGAAGACTCCCCAAAATATAGTTAGAAGTGTCAGAAGGGTCATTGGAGCAAGCATAATCAACGGAGCTTCCCTAACTTTCTCATGCTCGGGCTTCAGCTGTCCCAGGAAAATCCCTGCCAGCGGTTTGAAGACATACATGAAGGACCCTATGCTTCCAAAGAAAGCGGCAAAGGCCAAAAATGGCAACCCATTCTCAACAAGCTGCTGATAGATCAACCACTTGGAGACAAATCCGCTTGTAGGAGGGATTCCTGCCACCGAAATAATCGCAACTAGATAAACGGCAAAGGTGACGGGCATCTTCACTATTAGCCCTCCCATTTCGTGCATCTTGGTAGTCCTGGTCCTGTAGGCTACGGCAGCTATCGCCATAAACATGGCGGCAGATGCAAGGGCATGGTTAAGAATGTGCATCATTCCTCCTGCAGTTGCATATGTTCCGCCAATGGAAAGGGCCAACACTATATAGCCAGAGTTGCTTACAGTCGAAAAAGCGATAAGTTCTTTAGCGTCTTCCATCCGAATAGCCATAACCGTTCCCACGACTATTGAAATACCTCCAAGTAAGGCAAATCCATAATTTACGATCGGAATGCCGTTTAGTATAGGAAGATTACCGAAACCCTTGAAGGAGGGAAGCGCTATCGACATAATGAAGAGCAGAAAACCGCCGAGTTTTGTGAGTCCTCCGGACAGGATGGGACTGAATTCGTCAGGCGCAGAGGAATGTGACCCCCTAAGCCAGGTATGGAGAGGGAAGCTTCCCATCTTTGCAAGAACCATTATTGCCAAGGCTATGAAAATTGTGAGCTGAACTCCAATCGGCTGGCTTTCAATCTTCAAAGCCACACTGGAAAACTCGACCGTGCCCAACCTGCTGTCCATATAGAAGATCGCAAACAACATTGAATAACTTCCCACTGCCGCTATAGCGGCATACTTTATCGCCTCTCCGGTCGACTTCTCCTTATCCTGGATAATGAGCAAAAGAGAAGACCAGGTCGAGATCTCCCAGAAGATCATTAGAGTAAGGAAATCAGCCGAAAAAACTGCCCCCAATGCTCCTGCTGTGACAAGACTCAAGAGAAAAACTTTGACCGGGCTCTTCTTCAGGGGGAACATGAAGACCGCAGTCGTGGATATTATTAGCATCACTATCGAAGCGAAAAACCAGTTAACGGAGGTCATAGAAAAGTTGAAGTTAAGCTTACTCGTTATGCCGACTACTTCATATGATGACCCGGTTCCTCCCCAAAAAAACACGTAGAGAAAAACGAGTACCTGGAATGCGGCGTAAGCCATATAGGCCACACTCTTCTTCAACTTCGAGACGAGAAAGAACAACGGAGCGGCAAAGAGAGATGCCGCTAACACAAAAAGAATACTCATCTACATCCCTCCCAGAATGGCCTTCCCGATTGCCAGAACACCATTTACCAAAGAATCCGCGGCTCTCTCGAACATTGTGAAAGCCTCTCCGGAACTTACCCCGAGGAAGACTATGACCGTACTTAGCACAAGCCCGAAGGCAAGAAACTCCACCGAGGGCAACATTCTCTTCTCGGTCACCTGAGACGTTCCGACCGGATTGAAGAAGGTGAAGATCCACCTGAAGTAATATGTGACTTCAATGGCAGCCGCAACGAGAATTACAACCGGAACGGCAAGAGAGGTATCGAAACTGGCCGAAATCGCGTTCAACTTTCCCCTGAAGCCGAAGAAGAGTGGCATACCTGCGATAGAGAGTGCCGAGATAACAAATGTTACTCCAACAATCGGCGACTTTCGACCGTACCCGTAAAGAGTGTCTCTATCGTCTCTTCCCGCTTCATCTATAACCTGGTCGTCAATGGAGAAGAGCATAAACTTCGATAGGGCATTGTTTATAAGAAGCATAATCGATCCCGTAACTGACTCAACGCTCCCGACACCGACAAGAAAGATCGCAAGACC
>DSBT01000142.1 GCA_011045915.1 Mesotoga infera | reverse complement strand
CCTGACCTTCGTTGCCGGAGGAGTAATGGCTGCAATGTCAGGAGTTGTCTACGCCTCAAGGCTGCTTTCGGTTACGCCTCTTGCCGGCCAGGGCTATGAGCTGGATGCGATAGCTTCTGCGGTGATCGGCGGTACAAGTGTGTCTGGTGGGGAAGGTTCGGTCGTTAGAACTCTCATCGGGGCGTTGTTGCTGACTATGATAACCAATGCATTCAACCTGATCGGAATAGATCTTTATGTTCAATATGTGTTCAAAGGACTTGTAATTCTGGCAGCGGTTGGATTCGATTCGTTCTACAAGGCCCGTGGCTAGAATGTAGACTCTGAATACGAAAAGAGCTCCTAAGGATAATTTTGGCGTGCTCAAATTTACTACGTCAGACGTCGCCGGGCTTATGACGATCGATGAACGGGAGGTTCCCTCCTGAACTATACCGTCAATCGCACTCTTCACCCCTTGTGTGCGAAGCTCCATCTCTTTCTGCGAAAGGAATCCTTCATCGCATCTGCCGTACACAATCAGTGCTCTCTTCAACTGATCACCTCCAGTGAAATCTTTGCTGCAATTAGAGCACAGCTCCTATCTCGGAGTATCAATCGGCTGAGAATACGCTTGAACCAATTCTTTGAGGTGCGTTAGAGTGCCTGAGAGGTTGGAAACTGCAAGCAGGAGCAGTAACAAAAACAAGAGATCTAGAAAACTCGGACAGCCTTCACTTTGCGTGTCTCAATTTTAAGATTACCGAATAGGTCACGGCCGTGATAAATGTACCTGGCTGATCTGAAGACTCAACGATTTGAGATGCCTTACCGAATCCGGATCTTGAGCTCTTCGCATCACCAGCCATCAAACCTCAGCTACGGCATTCTTCTCGCTTCCTGAAGTATTCTCCCTAATCGGAGGGTCTTCGTTCAATGCGGCACATGATCTGTTGCCTGCTCATTGAGCATAAGAGTTATGTTCTTTGAAAATTCGATCGCCTTTTCTTCGATCTCCTTTTTGAGTTCTTCAGGGTTATCAAAATCCGGTTGATGAGTCAGTGTTGACTCGAGAATGGAATCTACTCCCGGAGAGACTTGTGACAACTTGTATCGTCTCATATTCCTAAGTCCAAAGAACTCAATGTACTCGGCCTGAACCTTTCTATTGATCGCGCCAAGCCAGACTTCAAATTTGCTCTCTTTGTGCAGATAAACAATCGTGATCTTGAGCTTCTGATCTCTGAAGGCGACTGGAGAAAAAGCGAAATATGTCATATCCATATAGCCGAAATACAGAGAGCCGGTCAAGTAGTCCGGGTATTTGCTGCTCAAATCCGTTCTCAGGTCCGACATGAACGACATGATTCCTCTATAGGCCGCCTGGATATACCCCTTATTCAACTGGTTCGTGTATTCACGGACAAGATCGTTCAGAGAGTCCATATTTCTACTCCTCATTCCAACGGTATTTCTTGTTCTTGCGAAGAGTATCGAGATTGCAGTTTAGGCACAAACCATTATGGCAGCATATAACCCCTCCGCATTCGGGGCAGCGCCATTTCTTCTCTTCCTCCTTCAAGAACAGTTCAATAGAGTTGTCCTGAATGAATTCCAGGTTCTCAATCATACTCATGTGATATTTAGTTCGGTAGCGCTTATCCAGTGCCTTAAGTCGTTTGCATGGAAAGTCTTTGCACTCGAAGCAGAAACGGACGCTTCCCCTTGCAAGTAATTCGCACTGGTCGCCCATATGAGTGCAGTTCTCACCCCTCGGGATGCAACCGGGGCAGTATTGTCTGTGAAAGCCTTTCTTCTTGAGATCGTCTTTCATTGCCTGGTAATTGATGCACAGGCTGCAATTCATACCGCATGGAGCAATTAACGCCTCTTCCATCCAACACCCCGTCACGACCCGTTGAGAAACCTCATCAT
>DSBT01000141.1 GCA_011045915.1 Mesotoga infera | reverse complement strand
ACTTATCGCTGAGCGCTGCACTCTGTGAAAGTCGTTGCAACTGCCAAGATGCAAGTTGCAAGTTTAGGACAGAGACCCGTTGACCGTGAAAGGTCAGCGAAGGACTTCATCTCACAGCGATTATCGGGTTCTAAATGTGGGGACAGGTTTTCCGTTGTCCCCCATTTGATTCTGCGATCTGTAGGGGCGAACGGCGGTTCGCCCGAAAGGAAGCCCTCTCAGAGACGCAATGCCCGCTTCGCGGGGAAAGAGCCACTTGAGAAAAGATGAGCAATGAGAACTATATCTTCAAACCTCTTATCTCGTTCTTCCAATTTCTGTTCCGTAAAAAGCTCACTCTTTCACAGGCGCCGAGTCTTTCTCCTTATTTAGAGCGTCGATCAGTTCATCTACAAGTTTGGGATTAATTGTAATTCCCTTTTTTGTGGGTTTATAATCGCCTTCGTCATCCTGATAGTAGATCCTGAGATCAAGGAATTCGTGACCTTTAAACTCTCTCTTTGAAACTCGAACGATTTCAGAGTCATTTCTTTTTATGTCGGTCAAACTCTTCACTCCTTTTCGATTTTGATCTTTCCTTTTATATCACACCGGAGCAGTTAAGGCTATCTCGCAATTGAAAGTCAGTGTTAGAATTAATTTACAACTGCTGAGGGTGGTAGATTTCTTTGGTGGATTTGATCATGATAGGCGCAGGCAATAGAGGATACTTCGCGTACGGGGAGGCACTGAAGACGGTTAAGAAATCTCGTGTCGTCGCCATTGCAGAACCAGATAAGCAAAGAAGAGAGCGTTTTGCAGAGAGACATGGAATACGCGCTTCAGATTCTGTTGGAGACTGGAAAGTCCTTCTTTCAAGGCCAAAGTTCGCCGACGGAGTGATTGTTGCCACTCCGGAAGCGGTTCATGTTGAACCCACTATAGCGGCACTTGCAGGTGGTTATTCCGTTCTTCTGGAGAAACCTATCTCTGTCGGGCTTGACGGCATAAGGGCCTTAAAATACTCTAAAGTAGATACCTCCCGACTATTCATCGCTCACGTGTTGAGGTATTCTAGCTTTTTCAAACAGCTAAAGTCTCTCCTTGATTCAGATTCTGTTGGAATGATACAGGCAGTTGAGTACACTGAGCAGGTAGGCTTCTATCACTTCGCTCACTCCTACGTAAGGGGAAACTGGAGAGAATCGACACTTACCGGTCCTTCTATCCTCTCAAAGAGCTGTCACGATATGGATATTCTCACCTGGCTTCTATCTTCGAAGGCTGTCTCAGTAATATCCAAAGGCGGCCTCAAGTATTTCAGAAAAGAGAACGCTCCCGAAAACTCGGCAGAACGATGCCTAGATTGCCCTCTGAAAGAAACCTGCCCCTATTCCGCTGTCACGCAATACTTGTCTGACAATGTCGACTGGCCTGTGAACACTATTGGAAACGATATGTCTTTTGAGAGCCGTAGAGAGATTTTGCGTACGAGCAGTTACGGAAGATGTGTTTTCAGAAGCGACAACAACGTCGCTGATTATCAGAACATGCTTGTCTCGTTTGAGAACGGGGTCGAGGCTGTCTTTTCGATGAATGCATTCACAAGTGCGAAAACAAGAAAGATACTTGTCAGTGGCAGCCATGGAGAGATAACCGGCGATTTTGAAAGGGACAGTATTGAACTCAGGCTCTTTTCCGGCGATCACAAGACATATCTAACGACCCACGACGGGTCCAGGCACGGAGGCGGTGATAGAGAAATCATAAGAGATTTCGTGAGATACTTGGAAGAAAAAACGGGGTCTTTGTCTACCACATTCGAAAACTCTCTTCAGAGCCATTTGATGTGCTGGGCCGCAGAGAAGTCAAGGTTTAGCGGAGGTACACCCGTTGATCCCTGGAGTCTTATCGATCTATGAACTCTCGCCCGTCAACTTGACAAAGACATCCTCCAGTGAAGGTTTTTTGTGCTCAATATCAATCACTTCAAGTTTCATCCGCAAAACCGCGGGGAGGATATCCTCGATAGTCCATCCCGGCTGGAAGCTAATCTTCACAACTCCATCAAGCCTGATTTCGCTTTGATAGCCCCCAATTCCTTCTAATGAGGCGACTGGCGAACCCTTGATCGTAACGATTATTCGATCGCTCTTCATAGAAGCCCGAATAGCTTCAAGGCTCCCGCTTGAGATCAACTCTCCTCTGTGCATTATGCCGACTGACTTTGCAATGCTCTCAGCCTCACCCATTACGTGAGTAGTGAGAACAATAGTTATCCCTGATTCATTGAGCTCTCTCACCATGTTTCTGATAGTTCTGGTCGAATGTGGATCGAGTCCTAGCGTAGGTTCATCCATAAACAGAATCTCCGGATCGTGAAGCAAAGCCCTAATGAAGTTCACTCTCTGCTTCATCCCGGTTGAGAAGACTCTGACCGGCTTGTTCTTCCAACAGAGCATATCCACCTTTTCGAGGAGATCATGGATTCTCTTCAGCGCGTCCTTTCTGCCAATATGGAGCATCGAAGCGAAGAAAAGCAGGTTCTCAACAGGAGTAAGACGGTCATACAGGATGACCCGCTCTGAAACAAGCCCCACCTTCTGCCTGATCTCTTTTGCTCTACTGTTCAGATCCATTCCAGCAACATGTACGTCGCCCGAAGTAGGCTTCATTAGACCTGTAAGAATCCTTATCAAGGTGGACTTTCCGGCTCCGTTCGGTCCGAGAAGGCAGTAGAGATCGCCCTTCTCTATTGAAAGAGACACATTGTTCAATGCTTCAAAGGAACCGTACTTCTTCACAAGATTTGATGTTACAATCACAGACAACTATAACCACCTCAACGAATATTCTACTACATTTCATGTGTATGGCTCTTGATGTTATACCATGTTGAACCACATGAATGCCATTCAGTCTAAATGTTAGCCTAGATCTTTGACAAGCTACTGGGAGCAGAAGTTTATAACTCTATTCGCCGTTCATTAATTACTCTGATCCTGTACTATTGACGGCATCCCCAAAATCTGATATATTTAGATTCGTGAGCGGGGAGTAGCGCAGTTGGAAGCGCGCCTGTCTTGGGCACAGGAGGTCGCAGGTTCAAATCCTGTCTTCCCGACCAAGAGTTATTAGTGCGGCTGTAGCTCAATTGGTAGAGTATCGCCCTTCCAAGGCGAATGTTGCGGGTTCGACTCCCGTCGGCCGCTCCAGCGCCCGTGGCTCAATGGATAGAGCACTGGACTTCTAATCCGGGGGTTGCAGGTTCGAGTCCTGCCGGGCGCGCCACGTAACACACATGGTGGTTGTAGCTCAGCTGGAAGAGCGCCTGACTGTGGATCAGGCGGCCGCGGGTTCGAACCCCGCCAGCCACCCCACTTCTTCTAAATTTCATGCGCCCGTGGCTCAACGGATAGAGCATCGGATTTCGGCTCCGATGGTTGCGGGTTCAAATCCTGCCGGGCGCACCATCCTAATTTCTCTCCCAGTAGCATGACAGATCTCAGAAGGAGGTAGCAGTCATGGAAGTACTGAAGGTAGCAACCCACTCAAAACCAAATGCAGTCGCTGGCGCACTTGCCGGAGTACTCAGAGAGAAGGGCGTTGCAGAGATTCAGGCTATTGGAGCGGGCGCGGTCAATCAGGCAATTAAGGCAATTGCAATCGCTAGAGGTTATGTAGCGCCCAGCGGCATGAATCTCGTATGTGTTCCAAGCTTTTCGGATGTAGAGATTGACGGGGAAGTGAGAACGGCAATACGATTTTCTGTAGAACCAAAGAAGTAATTCGAAGATAAAAGGAAGGCCCCCGAAGGGGCCTTCTGTTCTTAACTGACTTGTGCAACGGCAACCTCTCCGGGACCAAGAGAGAGATGGAAGTCTCCTCCCACATCCCAATCAGATTGCCCATCGAATCCCTTGAGCTTCCACTTAACCTTGTGGTTTCCCCTCCACGTGTGAAAGCCGAGATCGATGTGGAACTCCTTCATTGCCTCGAAATCTCCATTTGCAACCACCAAGAGTCCTTTGACTCCATTCCAGTAGAACAGGCCTGCAGATGTTTTGTCTTCCTCCCAGAGGAGTTTGGGATTGTTGGAATTTAGCAAATCGAGATTGCTTCTCCTAATAGAAGAGAGAAGCGAAATCAGGTCGATCAGGTCATCGCCTGCGTTCCAGTGGAGCACGTAAGGATCGAAGAAAGCAAGCTTCCCGTAAAAGGGATCATTTGGGGGAAGAACGTACCTACCCTCTTCATCGTTATCCAGTCCGAGGTTCATCGGTTGGATCTCAAAGATCTCCTGTCCGGAGTTGATATATGTAATGCCGTTTGGCAAAAAGTAATTCAGTACAGTTGCAAACCGAGAAAAACTCCTGCCGTTTTTTCTTGCCGCCGCTCTCGGTGTGTCGGGAGTCTCGATTCCTGCCAGAGTTGGCAGCCTCATATTCGGCAGAACTCCATATAAGAGCTCTTTGAACTTTCCTTCATTGATTCTAGGTTCCATCCACCACGTATTCCCAAGAATGCAGTCGTATCCCGACTGTCTGGCCTTCTCATCATTCCCCATTACGAGTTCTTCGGCAATGATCGCAAAGGAAGGATCTCTCTCTTTGGCTTTGCGGATGATTCTTAATTCAAGCTCTCTAGGAAGGGCATGTCCCATATCCAGTCTTGCACCATCTACACCAAACTTCTCATTATAGAAAGGCATGATGTTTTCAATGCTCTCCCAGAGATCGCTCATTGGCTCAATACCGGGAAAGAAAGAGGACTTCACTACATCGAACAAAACGTATGGCGGCTGATTTTCCGGAAGGAACCTTCGAGATTCAATCGGATGATCCTTGTATAGCCTGAGGAAAGTTATGTCGTCCCATGTAGGCTGGTTGTCATTTATCCAGTCGGAGAATCCTGGAGGTGTTATCAAACCAAACTCTTCGACAAGCTCGTCTAGAAAACTCTCATTGCCCTTGTGGTGAGCCACGAAGTTTCTCCATCTATCCGGAAAAAGCTTTTCGGGAGAATGACGGAAAAGTGAAAGGTGCTTCTTCACGTTTTCATTTGCATAGATAATCGGCAAGGTCTCAACCTTTGCCTGATCGAATCCCAGATTATCGATTTTTGGCGGTAAATAGTCACCGAGTCGGGACGCGTCGATCCAGTAGAACCATTCGGGATGTTTGAGAATCAAAGCCGAGTCGCGTGCCGATGTTCTGGGAATGAAGTCGAGAACCACTCTCATTCCCATGATATGAGCGGCTTCAACAAATGCCGTGAACTCCTCTTCAACATCCATATCGCCCAGCAACACATCGTGGTATCGCTCGTCTATTGCGAAGAAGTCCTTCACCGAATAGGGCGAACCTAGCTCACCCTTCTTGAATTTATCGCTGTAACTTGTAACCGGTAGGAAGTAAAGAGTGTCGAAACCCATCCTCTCGAGATAGGGCAGCATAAATATCATCTTTAGGAATGTCCCTGATTCCGAGTACTGTTGAGAATCCAGTTCGGAAAACAGCTCAGGATCATGATGTGAGTAGGCAGTGGTCGATCTTACGAATGAACCGTATATGATAGCAGAGTTTATCCAGGTGCTCTCGTTTTCCATCCTCATTCTACCCAGCGATTTAGAGTAATCTCTTCCCTTCTCGGCTCTTGATAAAATGCCTTCGACTATTGTCGAGCTGAATTCGTAGGGGTCTACAAATATGTAGCGATCTCTCAGTTTCAGTGTGCCGGAATATCCTGTAGGAAGCCATTCTTTGGGAATAGAGTAATCCAGCTTTTCTTTCCTTCCTTTGAGAAGCCTCAGGGCTCTATCCAGGATCACGCTACCACCTCCAAAAAAATAGGGCGAAACCGCCCTCTGGCGGAGGCGGTGGGACTCGAACCCACAAGGGGCATCAACCCCACCGATTTTCGAGACCGGCTCCTTAGCCAATTAGGATACGCCTCCGTCCTCGTAACCGATTATATCACGGGCCGTAGCGCTGTCAATATGGTAAACTTATTCAATGGAAGATCTCGAGTAATTCAAAACCCTTTCTCGTTCGTAATACAAACGTTACCCAGAGACTCTCCCCTCATTGCCACTTGTGATAGAATTTTGATCGCGAGCGTTTTTTTCGTGCTTGAAGCAGGTTTTAAATCCGTTAGGTACCTAGTTTCAGCACATTTCTATTGCATGAGGAGGTGGCTCTTAGTGTACGCCATCATTGAAGCCTCGGGAAGACAATATAGAGTCGAGGAAGGTATGACTCTCTTCACCGAAAGGCAGAACGGAAAGGAAAGCGGAGACGAGATAGTCTTTGACAGAGTTATTCTCGTCCACGATGGGCAGGAAGCAACGGTAGGCAAACCTTATGTGGACGGAGCGAAAGTTGTAGGCAAGGTTGTTTCTCACGGTAGAGACAAGAAAGTGCTTGTTGTCAAGTTTGGAGCCCGGAAGAACTTCGACAGAGTCAACGGTCACAGACAGTGGTTCACTGAAGTCTCTATTGACAAAATTGAGACGGGGGTGAAGTGAGATGGCCCGAAAAAGCGCTGGTAGAACAAACGGAAGAGATAGTAATCCCAAGTATCTTGGGGTTAAAAGAGGCGAATCTTCAGCTGTAAAGGCCGGATCGATAATCGTCAGGCAGAGAGGGACAAAGATACACCCCGGAAACAATGTAGGGCTCGGCAGAGATCACACCCTCTTCGCTCTCATAGACGGTAAGGTTCGCTTCGAAGAGAAGAACAACCGCAAGTACGTCAGTGTCTACAGCGAGTAAGCTGTTCTGTTGAGGAGGATTGCATCTATGAAGATTCAGAAAACACCTGTGTGCAGATGGGCAGTGACCCACTCCAAGGTGCAGACGAAAAGAAAGGGAGAAATCGAGAAAACTCTCGGTTACCTCGTTGATCACAATGGCAACAAAATAGAGAAGAAATGGTACGTAGTCGACGCGACTGACGTTCCCCTTGGAAGACTTGCTGGCCAAATTGCCATGGTACTTATGGGAAAGAACAAACCTTATTACACCCCCCATCTGGATACCGGCGATTTTGTCATAGTAGTAAATGCAGACAAAGTCAAGCTTACCGGCAATAAACTCGACCAGAAAAAATACTACAGATACTCGGGTTATCCGGGCGGCATCAAGGAAAGAACAGCAAGACAGATGATGGAGAAATTCCCGGACAGAGTCGTTAGACTTGCAGTTAAAAGAATGCTCCCCAAGAAGGCTCTTGGCGAAAGGATGCTCAAGAAGCTTAAAGTATATGCAGGTCCCGAGCATGAACACGCTGCACAGAAACCCGAATTGATCGAACTGGTTAAATGAGGAGGTTGAGGCATGGCTGACTTTGTAGATTACTATGGAACTGGCAGAAGGAAGACCTCTGTCGCCAGAGTTCACCTAAGACCTGGAACCGGAAAACTTCTAATAAATGGAAAAGCATATTCAGACCTCAAGGAATATCTTTCAAATGACGCATGGGTGAGAAGCGCACTTAAACCCGCTGTCGTTACTAACACAATGGGAAGATTCGACATGTTGATAAGAGTCGATGGTGGTGGACTTGCCGGGCAGGCGGGGGCAATAAGCCTTGGAATAGCCAGAGCGCTTATCAAGTTCAATCCTGATCTCAGGAAGCTTCTTCGACAGAACAATCTCTTGACCAGAGACCCGAGAGAAGTCGAGAGAAAGAAGTACGGTCTCAAGAAGGCAAGAAGAGCACCTCAGTTCTCCAAGCGTTAACACGTTTTACTAAAATACGGCCCGTACTCAGAGCGTATGGGCCTTTTTTTGCCGGTGGTGATTCAGTGTTCACTAAAGAGGAACTCGACGAGATCAAGAAGTCTATAAATATCGTCGAATTCATAGGACGTTACGTGAACCTGCAGAAGGCCGGAAGCTCTTACAGGGGACTATGCCCATTTCACAGTGACAACGATCCTTCATTCTATGTTCACCCTCAAAGGGGCTTCTTTCATTGCTTTGGCTGCGGTGAAAAAGGTGATATCATCACTTTCTACCAAAAGATTGAGAATCTTTCATTCTCCGAAGCCGTGAAACGACTCGCCGACTACGCAGGTATCTCCATCGAAGTCGATATGGCCGAGTCTGAATACGACAGATACACGGCTATTATGTCTCGTCTCGCAAGCATATATAACAAGGAACTGAGAGAAAACAATGATGATATTCTCAAGTATCTTGAGGATAAGAGAAGACTTTCACAAAACACGATAAGTGAGTTTCAGCTCGGTTATTCGCCAGACGAAAGAACTTTTCCTCAGTCATTACCGTCGAAACTAAGGGTCGATGAGAAGTCGCTTCTTCAGTTCGGAGTATTGTTGAGAAGAGGGACTTCCTTCAAGGACAGATTCGCGGGCAGATTGATGATTCCCATTGACAACGAGTCGGGAAGAGTTGTTGGATTCGGTGGAAGAATAATGACTGCCGAGCAGGGGCCTAAATATATGAATTCCTCCGAATCGAAATACTTCCAGAAGAACAGGCTCTTATTCAACCTTTCACGTGCCAAAGCGGCAATCAAGCAGTTGAACTACGCTGTAATTGCGGAAGGCTATTTCGACGTTATTTCACTTTTCGAAGCGGGTGTTACCAACGCTGTCGGTTTGCTAGGAACGGCATTGACGGAAAAACATCTCCGGATTCTGGGGAATTACACAAGGAATCTCCTGTTCTTTCTCGACTCAGATGCGGCCGGTCAGGCAGCGACGCTAAGATCAGTAGACGTAGCAGAGAAGATGGATTTTACAACCGCCGTGGTGATGATGCGAGATTACAAGGACCCTGCAGATCTTTTCGTTATGGAAGGGGCAAAGGCAATAAAGGAGGTTCTGGCGGTCGCAATACCAGGGGCTGCCTTCAGGGTTGAGTTCTATTCCAGAAAGCTTGATTTGTCTGTCCCTCAGGGTAGAAAACACCTAATAGAGTACCTGAGGCCGTATGTAGTGAGTTTCAGGAACTCGGGGAACCTTGCGACGGTTCAATTGACAGTGGCCGCGCTTTCAGAGAAGACAGGTTATTCAGAGCGGGAGCTTGAATCGGCTCTTCGCGGTGTTGGTTCCAGGAATACTGGGAAAGAGTTGAAAAGCGGCGTCATTCTGAAACTGAAAGATCATATTAGAATTTATCTTCAGCATTCGGCTCTTCGAGAAACAGTTGTGAAGCAACTCGAGCTTATGGAAGAGAGCAGAGATTTGAAGGAGCTTCTCAAGGGAATGAAAAGGGGGTTGGAACTTGAGGAGTTACTTGATCTTGTGGAAGAAAGCATTGGCAGAGAACTTATCGATCTGGCATCCATTTGCATTGATTACGAGACGGCTCAGAGAATACTTCGGACAACCGGTGAGTACGCAAATAAGAGACTTGTAGAAGAAGAAATGGCCGAGATCGACAGAAAGCTGCCAAAGGTAATGGACGAGGGGGCGAAAAGAGCTTTGCTGGTCAGGAGGATCGAGCTTAGAAGACTGCTCGATAGAAAGATGAAGGGTGGCGATTAATTTGGAAAAGCAAAAAAAGAAAACGACGTCAAAGACTGCGGTCATTGAAGAGAACATCAAATCACTTGCCGAAAAAATTGTTGTTGAAGAATCCGAAACAGACGATAACGGCGAAAGCAATGTTCTGATTAACAAAGAAGAGATAGATAAGCGAATCAAGAAACTTCTCAGGCAGGGAAAGAAGAAGGGCTTCATCACATACGAAGATATCGACAGCGCTTTCCCGCCAGATTATGAAGGTTTTGACTCAACTCTTGTTGAATCAATCTATGAGGAATTCGAGAAGAACAAAATTAATATCGTTGAAAAAGAACCCGTAGAGGAAGACGATGACATAGAGAATGAAGGCGGCGAAGAACTCGTTTCGATACTGGAGACAACACCCGAAATGTATGACAACATCTCACTAAAAGACCCGATAAAGATGTATCTTAAGGAGATCGGCAAGATCTCACTCCTGACTCCAAGCAGAGAAAGAGAGCTTGCGCGTCGCGCTCAGAAAGGCGAACCGAAAGCAAAGGAAGAGCTGATCACAGCTAACCTGAGACTTGTAGTTTCTATAGCTAAGAGATACATCGGACGCGGCCTCACATTCCTTGACCTTATTCAGGAAGGAAACATAGGGCTGATCAAAGCCGTCGAGAAATTTGACTGGAAGAAGGGCTACAAGTTCAGCACTTACGCTACCTGGTGGATCAGGCAGGCCATCACGAGGGCTATTGCAGACCAGGCAAGAACGATACGGGTTCCCGTTCACATGGTTGAAACGATAAACAAGCTGAACAAGGTTATCAGGGAACACTTGCAGGATTTCGGAGAGTATCCGACGATCGAAGAACTGGGCAAGTTAACCGGCAAGACACCGGAGAAGATCGAAGAGATTTTGGCTGCATCGAAGGAGACGGTTTCGCTCGAGTCGCCAATAAGTGGCGATGAAGAATCGACAATGGGCGACTTCATTCATGACGATTCTATGGAGCAGCCGGAAGAAGCTGCCATGAAGATGTTGTTGAGAGAACAGATAGATCAGATTCTAGACACTCTTTCCCCAAGAGAAGCTATGGTGTTGAAGATGAGATATGGTCTGCTAGATGGAAAGACAAAGACTCTTGAAGAAGTGGGACAGTTTTTCAACGTTACTAGAGAGAGAATCCGACAGATAGAAGTTAAGGCTCTTAGGAAATTGAGACACCCTTCTAGAAGCAAACAACTGAAGGCGTTGCTCGGCATGCTGAACACGTCCAAACGTGACTAACTTAGCCATTTAATTACAGGCTCTTAATTTACGTATCATTTTCGAGCAAAGAGTCTGTGTTTATAATAGTAAACACACGCGAAGGGACGTGAAAACTTGGCCGAAAAAAAGAGAGCAAGACCAGTTGAAACTAGTCCCAGGATTCTTTCCCAAATTGAATTGTTGAAGAAAGCCAAGAATGGCGATTTACTAGCCAACAGAGAGATTTTTAGTCGTTTAAACGATAAGAACGGTAAAGAGGAGCAGTCTCGTGATTGAGGCTGCTCTTTCTCTTAAGGAATTCTCACTACTGGTCGAAGGCAAGAAAATGCTCGACAGCATTTCTCTGGATGTGCCAAAGGGAAGCATCGCTCTTCTTCAGGGTGCAAGAGGATCAGGAAAATCTGCTCTTCTGCGGAGTTTCATTCATTTGAATGAAGAACTATTCGATAAAGTGAGCTATACCGGCTCGATAAGGCTCTTCGGGGCGGATATTGACAATCTAGATAGAAAGAGTGTGAGAAGGCGGGTAGCTTATGTCGATACAACCTTTCTTGAAGCGATGTCTAACTTCTCGCTGATTGAATTCTTCAGGTTTTTGAAAGGCAAGAGCTTTGAGTTCGAGGATTTCGAAGAAAGTGAACTGGACCTTTTTCACGAGCTCGACTTACTTGACCTCCTCTCGGTAAAAGCGGAGACGTCTCTGAAGAGCATTCCTCTCTTCAAGAGGCTTTCATTACTGGTCTTTTCGACTCTCGTCCGCCATCCGGAAATAATCATTCTTGACAACATTCTCGATCACCTTGACGACGACGCTTGCAACGAGGTGAAAAACATACTTCTAGAGACAAGAAACAATGTGACTATGATTATCTCTTCCAGGTTTGTTTTGAGACTTCTAGACATTTCTGATTTGTTGATTGTTCTGAAAAATGGTAAAATTTCATATGTTGGAAGTCCGGAACTTTTCGTTCTGAACAACCGATAATTCCTCTCTATCGGAGGTGAGTGGTGAACGTCCTTACGGTTACTCTTAACCCTGCTCTCGACAGGGAAATTGTTGTTGAGAATTTCAAGATAAACGAATTCCACAGGGTGAAGAATCCCAGTTACTCAGTGATGGATCCTGGGGGTAAGGGCATAAATGTGTCAGTAATTCTCTCCGGTCTTGGGGTTCGAAACGTAGCTATCGGTTTTCTCGGCGGTAATATTGGCAAAGTAGTCGAAGAGAGAATGCGTCTTATAAGTGACTTGATAACCACCGGTTTCGTGCATGTGGAGGAAGAAACCAGAGAGAATATCGCAATAGTCGATCCGTTGGGTGACACAATAACCGAGATAAACTCATCCGGCCCTCTGGTAAAGCCGGATGACTTACGGATGTTTCTCCGAAGGTTCGAAGTGGCTCTTTCGCGAGTCAGGCATGTCGTGATCTCCGGCAGTATTCCGAGAGGTGTGGAAAACGACATTTGCAGGACACTGTGCAAAAAGGTCACTGATACGGGCAAGTTAGCATTCGCCGAAGGTACCGGTCCTGCCTTTGAAATGGCAGTAGAAGCAGGAGTTATAACTGTGGCTCGTCCGGATCTGAGAAGCAGAAAACTGATTTTCGGAGAGAGCCTCGTTGATCTCAACGATTATGTCAGAGCGGCGAAGAAAATCATAGAAAAGGGCGCCAAACTGGCAATACTCTCATACGCTATAGAAGGCGACGTCATAGCCACACAAGATGGAGTCTGGCTTTTCAAGACCAGGGCTCATATCGATAGATCTCACCTGCTGGGAACCGGCGATGCATTCATGGCAGGGGTTGTCCACTCAATGATTGAGAACGAAAAGGATTGCTTCTTGGCAGCAAAGAGGGGTATGTCTGCGGCCGTTGCGGAAGCTGAATACATAAGCAAAGAACTAATATCTACTAAAGACATAGACAAGCATATAGATTCTTTCGATGTGCGTGAACTGGAGTGATCTGAATGAAAGTAAGCGAAGCAATGATTAGAGATGTTTCGACGATTTTCGAGGATGAAACAATAGAGGATTTCATCGTCTTCTGTTTGAGGCAGAACAAATCAGGTCTTCCAGTTGTCGACGAGGAATTCAGAGTTGTTGGGTTTCTTAGTGAAAGCGACGTAATCAAGAGCGCCCTCCCCAGCTACTTCAGCCTTCTTCAGTCAGCATCATTCATTCCCGATACGCATCAGTTCGTCATACGATTGGGAAAGATAAAGGACGACCGAGTCTCACAGCACATGGTGAAACCGCCGGTGCTAATCAAGCCTGATGATACCGTAATTTATGCCGCCGACCTTCTCATCAAGAATGGGCTTAAGATATTGCCCGTAGTCGATGACGAAGGGAAACTGATGGGAATAGTAAACAGGATTTACCTTATTCATGCAGCGACGCAAGGCAAGATCGATAGATGAGGAAAACGGTTTCAATCTATACTTTCGGCTGCAAGATGAACCAATATGAATCTCAGGCAATGGCCGAGAGATTGGAAGATTACGAAGTGAGTTTTTCCAAGGAACAGGCAGATCTCTTCATTCTAAATTCATGCACAGTAACCTCCGAAGCGGAACGAAAACTGAGACAGCTTTTCAGGAGGCTGAAGGGACTCAATCCGAATTCAAAGATTATAATTGCAGGCTGTTACTCCGAGCTTTCACCGGATCAATTACGAAGACTCGGAGCTGATGAAGTGATTGGAGTCAGAGAGAAGACGGCCATACATAAATTTGTCTCGAAGCAGTTGAATCGCCCAGATGGAGTCGAGAAGGGAGATTTTTTGACTGTTACTTCCAGTATTGAGGGAAGGACCAGGGCTTTCTTGGGAATCGAGGACGGATGTTTGAACCACTGCTCCTATTGCAGAATCAGACTGGCAAGGGGCAACAAGATAGTCAGCAAGCCTGTTGATCTGGTCAAGAAAGAGTTTAGCGGTTTAGTGAAAAGAGGCTTTAAAGAGATAGTGTTGACGGGAATCAATATCGGATATTACGGCTTTGATTTCGATACATCTCTCGCTGAACTTCTTTACGAGCTTGAAAAGATTCCAGGAGACTGGAGAATTAGACTAGGTTCGATCGATCCGGACACAATGAATGGGAGTTTTCTCGAATTGGTAGCCAACTCGTCGAGGATGACCAGACATCTCCACCTTTCTCTTCAGAGCGGTTCGGATGCGGTTTTACGATCAATGAGAAGGAAATACACGATCGATGCATATCTTGGAGCGGTGGAGAGAGCCAGAAGTATTGATTCGAGATTTGCGTTTACTACAGATCTGATAACCGGTTTTCCCGGAGAGAGTGACGAGGATCATCGAAAGACATTGAGAATCATAGAAACTGTCGGCTTCCTGAAAGTGCACGTCTTTAGATTCTCGAGAAGGCCGGGAACTGAAGCGGCGGAAATGACCGGTCAGATAGATTCAGGAGTCAAGAAGGTAAGGTCTGTAGAACTGATGAAAGAGGCAGTTCGATCAAGAGAGAGATACCTCGAGAGACAGATTGGTTGGACGAATAGAGTTTTGATCGAGAGAACAGATTCTTCCTTAAGTCACGGATTCGATGAGTATTACATACCTCACAGAATTTTGGGAAGACATGAAGGCTTTGTGGATGCGAAAATAATCGAGTTACAGAGTAATGAGGAGGGTTCCGATGCAGAACTATATTGCCGATCAGTGGTGTGACGAAGACTCTTCCCGGATTAGCATATTGATACCGGGAGTAATGAACAGCGAATCGGTTTATGAAGTAGTTCGAACGTACAACGGATTACCTTTTGCATTCAGAAAGCATTGTGATAGACTGAAGCATTCGGCGAGTCTGTTGGGACTCGACGTGCCTTTTACATGCAAGGAGCTGAACTCGATAATAATCGATGGACTGGAGAGAAACAAGACAGTTCAAACCGAGGATTTTAGAATTCGCATCTCATTGTTGAACGACTTTTCTGGGAGCACAATTGCAGTGGTTTTCAGCCGCCTTCCTTCGGTTTCGAAGGATATCTATGAATTGGGTGTAAAAATCTCGATCTCACCTTTTCTTAAACCTTCGGGTGAGATAGTCGATCCTCACCTGAAGATGCCGGGCGCAAGCTGGAACATTAGGACGAGAAAGGCTCTTGGAGATAATTATGACATGATCATTCTGAATGAAAAAGGCAATCTATGTGAGGGCTCTTTTTCAAACATTTTCCTTGTTCTCGATGGTTCGGTTGCTACACCGGATGTTCAGTCCGGGGTACTGCCGGGAATAACCAGGGACAACGTTATCGGGTTATGTGAGTCACTGGAAATCCCCGTTGAGAAGAGACCGATTCCAGCCTGGGAGCTTTTCTGCGCCGATGAAGTCTTCATTACCCATACAAGCGTTGGAATCGTTCCGGTCAGAAGGCTGGAAGAAAGAGTGCTCATCGAAGATTTCACCGATGGAATGACTCGACTGTTACTGGATAATTTTGAAGGATACATAATGACAGAAGATAGTAATTGGAGCGGATTAGATGAAGTGGAACCATCGGACTATAGGGCAGATATTTGATGATCTGGTAAGGAGCTCGGGACTGTTCAGAAAGATTAGGGTCTTCGAGTTAAACGAAGATTGGGAAGAAATAGTTGGAGAACCTATTGCAAATCATTCCTCTATAGTCGATTTTGCCGACGGCACTCTGATCATAAGTGTTGACGACGGTATGTGGCTTAATGAAATGAAACTTAGAGAGAATGTTCTTCTGGAGAAAATGAACTCTGCGATAGGAGTAGAAGCAATCAAGAGAATCAGATTCAGAATTGGACGATAGACCTGGAGGTGCTCAATGTCTAATTTATACAACGCTCAAAATATAAAGATACTGAAGGGACTTGATCCCGTCAGAAAGCGGCCGGGAATGTATATTGGGTCGACGGGAAAGTCCGGATTGCACCATCTCGTCTATGAGATCGTCGACAACAGCATAGACGAGGCGATGGGCGGTTACTGCGATAATATAAGTATAGTGATAACGGAGGACGGTTCCGTAGTTGTCAGCGATAACGGAAGGGGAATACCGATAGATATTCATCCTGACACAGGGACGAGCGCCCTTGAAGTTGTTATGACTACACTCCACGCCGGAGGTAAGTTCTCGAAAGACTCTTACAAGATCAGTGGAGGGCTCCACGGTGTTGGCGCTTCTGTGGTAAACGCTTTGTCTGAGTGGATGATAGTTGAAGTAATGGTAGACGGCAAAATGTATCGACAGAAGTATGAAAGAGGAAAGGCTCTTGCTCCAGTAGAAATCATTGGGGAGACAAAAGAAAAGGGAACCATAACGAGTTTTAAGCCGGACCCTCTTATATTCAACATTACCGACTTTGACTTCGATATCCTTGAGGCGAGATTCAAAGAACTGGCCTACCTCAATGGAGGAATAAAAATCACCTTTGAGGACAGAAGAATAGAAGAGAAGAGGAGCTATCATTTCGAAGGCGGAATCGTAGAATTCGTGAAGGCTCTGAGCAAAAACAAGAAATCAATTCATAAAGATCCTATCTATTTAGAAGGTTCGTATAATGATGTGAAGATTCAACTGGCTATGCAGTACACCACATCATACGATGAAGATATACTCACCTTCGTAAACAACATAAAGACCATCGAAGGGGGAACTCATCTCACCGGCTTCAAGACTGTCCTCACAAAGACGATGAATGATCTGGGCAGAAAACACAACATTCTAAAAGAAAAGGACATCAATCTCCAGGGCGAAGACCTTAGAGAGGGCCTTTCGGCGATCTTGAGCGTTTTTGTCAAGGAACCGCAATTTGAGGGGCAGACCAAAGCGAAGCTCGGAAATGATGAGGCCTTCGAAGCAGTGATGAAGGTAGTCAAAGAGAAGCTTGAAGAGCACTTTGACTATAATCAGAAGGATTTGAAGGCAATTCTTAGCAAGGCCCTTGAAGCTTCCAGGGCAAGACTTGCGGCTAAAAAAGCAAGAGAGATGATTCGAAGAAAGAACGCTCTCGAGAATACAACTCTTCCCGGCAAGCTTGCAGATTGTATCTCCGGCAATCTGGATGAAACCGAGATATTTATTGTCGAAGGAGATTCTGCAGGTGGTTCGGCTAAAATGGCGCGCTCGAGAGAGATGCAGGCCATTCTTCCGCTTAGAGGCAAGATACTGAACGTGGAAAAGGCCGGACTGGACAGAATGTTGAAGAGCGAAACAATAAGCAATATTATCGTCGCACTCGGGACAGGCATGGGCGAGGACTTCAAGATGGAATCACTGAGATATGGAAGGATCATAATCATGACCGATGCCGATGTCGACGGTGCTCATATAACCACATTGCTTCTTACGCTCTTTTATAGGTATATGACACCGCTGATAACCTCTGGAAAAGTCTACATTGCACAAGCTCCGCTTTATAAGATTGAGATGAATCGTCAGAAGTTCTATTTTTATAGTGACGAGGAACTCACGACTTTTCTTAAAGAGCATTCTGACCGTAAGCTGAATTACTCGAGATTCAAGGGACTCGGCGAGATGAATCCCGAGCAGCTCTGGGAGACTACAATGAACCCCAACGACAGAAAATTGGTACAGATCAGTATTGAAGATGCACAGGAAGCTGATCGTGTGTTCACCATTCTAATGGGTAGCGAGGTGGAGGAAAGAAGGTCGTTTATACAACGGCATGCACTAAGTATTTCCAATCTTGACGTATGAGCCTTTCACTTAGAGCCGGGATTTGCGTGGTAGTCCTTTTTACCATTTGGATGCTTTGCATAGTGAATTTCGTTCTGGAGTCATTCTTCACGGCCCCAGTCGAACAGCTGACCAGGATAGTCAATTCAGGAGAGATTCTGGTTGAATTTCCGCCGGCCTTTAGAAGAACATGGAAAACTGATATAATTTACCCACCGGGAAGTATTGATGTTTCCGGAGGTAGGGTCTTTTTGAAACCGGGAAAGTTTGTGGTCAGTTATGAAGACAAATACTACTGGGTATCGGAGGATTTTGCTATAGTTGATTACGCCGATCTTGCCGAGATTTTCAATTACCCGGTTATTGGCGGGGTCAGATTTCTTCTTATTAATGGAGTTTATGTAGCTAGCGAAAGAGACATAGACATTTTTGCCGGAGCGGTAGAGGGCATTCTTGCTGACAGAAGCGTACTGGCACTGGTATCATACTTTGACTTTGAGAACAACGTACTGCTTCTCAGACGAGGGATTCGAGTTAAGGTTATGGACTGGGAGAGCTTGGAAGCAAACAGGGAGCTTCTTCTTCAGCTAGAAAACGCCTCCGACAGAAGCGAATATATTTTCTTGAGTGATGGTAAACTGTTGAGAGCGAGGTGACATTGATGGCCAGGGGGAAGGATTACACAGTTTCTCTCGATGTTGGCACGAACACCCTGAAGGGTGTGGTAGTGAGTAGAGAGCAGACAGGTCAGATGACTCTTGAGGCTTATGGAAGCGTCAAGACTGTTGGACTTGACAAGGGCGAAGTTAAAGATGCGGTCGCTCTTAAGCAGTCGATACAAAAGCTGATCGAGGATCTTACGGGTCAGATGGGCAAGAAAGATGTTGAAGCGGACTTCAGGATAAGTTTCACGGACGGAGATTATTCGGTGTTTTCCGAAAACATTGAAGAGGTTCTCTCCGAGGACAAACAGGTAATGGTTAAAGAGCAGACGATAATTAGCATTATGAGCCGTCTAAAGGCCGAGAAGATGAAGACGGGCAACACTAACATACACAGAAGCTATATACGCAAGTATATTCTTGATGATGACAAAGTCGTCTTCAACCCTGTCGAGATGTATGCCAAGAAATTGAACGTCGAGATGGTCTTTGTTTCCAGTGAGGGAAAGTCAGTCGAAATATTCCGAAGGCTATTCGAAGAGCTTTTCGGAAGGGGCGACTTCTTCATTTCCCCGGCCTTGATCTCTGCCTCCGAAGCGGTACTCACAGACACCGAAAAGCAGCATGGAGTGGTAAGCGTAGTTTTGGGTCACAGTTTTTCGGAGATTGTGATCTACAGAGAGAATCTTCCCGTTTATATCTCAAGAATCCCTCTTGGAATAAGACATATAGTCCTGGATGTTGCCAGAGTACTTGGTACATCTGTAGATGAAGCCGAGAGACTTCTCGTAAACTATGGTCACTGCAGCATGTTCCCGCCGGATTCTGAAGATGTAGTGGAATACTTCGGCCTAGACGAGAGAACAAGAAAGAACGTCTCTGTCAGGAGACTTTCCACAGTAATATACGCAAGGGTGAAAGAACTCCTTAATAAGATAAGAAAAGAGATTCAGCTCTTCGTAATAAACAATCCCGAGTATTCGGAAGAGAGAATTCCCGGCGGAGT
>DSBT01000140.1 GCA_011045915.1 Mesotoga infera | reverse complement strand
TATCAGATACAGGGCCATTGGAATCAACCAGAGATATGTCAGTGCAGGTGGAAAGAAAGGCAAGAGCACTCCAGATACCAAGAAGAGAGTGAAGACCATAGGTATCAGATGTCTGAGCGAAAATGCCGTCTTCGAGAATCTCGAAGCGTAAATAACCCAGAATCCATTTCCGAAATTGTTCTTCAGAAAGCCTTTCAAATCCGAACGGCTGAAGTATGTTATCTCCAGTTCCGGTGACAGCAGTATCTTTCCGCCGCTCTTCTTAAGTCTTAGATTGAATTCTATATCCTGGTTTCTGACAAGATTCTCATTGAAGAGACCGATTTTCTCGAAGACCTCCTTCCTGTAAAAACCAAAAGGAACGGTATCGACCTCCTCCAGTTTCTCAACTCCTGTTCTGAATTTAGAGCTACCCACGCCAAAACGGCTGGAAAGGACTTTAGATATCACTTCTGCCAGCAATGTCTCCTTCGAAGGAACAGTCTTGATTACTCCACCGACATTGTCTGCACCAGTTGCTTCTATAAGCTCAACACACTTTCTGACATAATCCACAGGAGCAACAGAATGAGCATCGAAAAACATAACATAGTCGCCGTTTGACGCCCGGATCCCTATGTTTCTCGCAACAGGAGTAGTCCTCTTCTCATTTAGAAGAAGTCTTACTCGACTGTGTTCCGATGAAAATCCCGCGACGATCTCTCTTGTTCGATCTTCGCTCATCCCGTCGACAACTAATATCTCAATTCTACTCGAAGGATAGTCTGACCTGACTAAGGACTTGAGGCATTTCTCAATAGTCTTCTCTTCATTCCTTGCTGGAATAACTACAGTAACAAGTGGCTGCTCCACGTCTCTGACCCCGTATGCAAAGATTAATGGCATTTCATGCTTACTACAGATTCTATCACGCCACTGGAAGACGATCATACTTTGTTTCGGGTAGTATAATCTCTACATGACAATGGCTTGGCTTCAAGGGACTTTTCGGGATACGGCCTTGTAGAGATATTTGCTCGATTCAGAGTAGCACTCGTCATTTTGTATTTTGTTTCGACGTGTGCGGAACTCCAAATCTCAGGAGGTTAGATTTCACCAATGAGAATCGTTGTAATTACCAATCTATATCCGGCATATATTGATCAACCTGCATCTGAAAACACTATGGTTGTTCACTTCTTCTCAAGAGAATGGGTTAGACAAGGTCACGAAGTCGAAGTATTCGTTATCTGGCCTTATTACCCGGCCTTCTTCAGTTTCCTGCCAGCAGGAAGAAGACGGCGAAAGTATTCATCCGAAGCATCCTTCACCCTTGATGGAGTTCAGATCACTAGAATACCTTTCGAAAAGTTTCCTCGGCTGCTTTGCTCGGAGAGGGCGTTTTCTGGGGCAAGTGAGACCATTCTCGAACATATGAAATCGAAACCGGATGTCGTAATCTGTCACAGGATGGATCCTTCGGCTCCAATTGCGACAGAAGTTGGCGAAAGACTAGGCGTCAAATGTCTTCTAGTACTCCACAAGTCTGACCTGCAGAATCTCGATAACGGGAGGTATTACAAGAAGAATGCCTTTGTTCGTTCGATTGAGAATGCCGCGGGAGTCGCGTTCAGATCAGAGTACCTGCACCGCTGGTTTGACGGACTATTTCCTGAACTTAGTAAGCCAAAAGCCGTATTGAAGTCGGGACTCCAAACAGATATTGTTGAGACCTCCGAATTCTTCGTCGAAAAGGCCAGGAGACCGATAAGAAGATTACTAATCGTATGCAGGTTGATAAAGGACAAGAACGTCGATTCTGTAATTCGTGCAACGCGAAGAATTCCCGACATCAATCTAGAGATTGTTGGAGACGGTCCGCATATGGGAGCACTTAAGAGACTCTCCGAAAAAATCGGGGTTGAAGACAGAGTTTCCTTCACAGGCAGGCTTAACCATTCCGAGACTCTATCTAGAATGCGAGCGGCAGATATCTTCGCGATGCCCAGCACACGTGAAACCTTTGGAATGGTCTATCTTGAGGCAATGAGCAAAGGATGCATTACTATAGGGTCTAGAAACCAGGGCATAGACGGCACCATAGTAGACGGTCATAATGGCTTTCTAGTAGATGCCGGCGATACTGAAGATCTGGTTCGCAAGGTCTCTATGATAGGAGACCTTTCAGTTTATGAGAGGGAGAGGATTCTTCTTAATGCCCTCGAAACACTCAGAGGCATGACCGAAGAAAGGGCCGCCTCTTTCTATATGTCTTTCATAGAGGATGTTTTGAGAAGGGATGAGAGCAGTGAATTGTGATATTGCAATCTCTGTTATTGTTCCTGCATACAATGCAGGCAATCATATTACTAGATGCCTTGAATCTCTACTTTGTCAGACTTCAGAGAGTTTTGAGATTATTGTAGTGGACGACGGTTCGACTGACAATACGTCAGTTCTAGCAGAGAACATTCTTGCGGCGAGTCCTGTGAAATCTACACTTCTTAAACAGAAACACGAAGGCGTAAGCCGAGCAAGGAATTTCGGCCTTGAGAAGGCAGCGGGTCGATATATATACTTTCTCGATTCGGACGATACCATTCATGAATCAGCACTGGAAAGACTTTACAGTACTGCTGTTACTTCTCGCTCGGATTGCGTGATGTGCGGGCTGAAGAAGGTCGACGACACCGGAAAGGTCTACTGGCGTTTCGACTGGCGCAGCTTTCCAGACGAGGTCTCGCTCTCAGCCAGTGAGCTGTTTCCTTTGCTTGTGAGAAACAGAGT
>DSBT01000139.1 GCA_011045915.1 Mesotoga infera | reverse complement strand
TGCGTTGTTAAGTGTTCGGCAGATCTCAGGATTCCTTCCAAATTGCTTAGTCATTAAGTACAGATGGATTCCTCTTTCAGCAGCCGCATCTCGAATCTTAACCGCATTTTCTTCAACCATGTCGAGATCGACTACGACAGAGTTTGCAGGTAGTTCGTTGTTCTGATGCATCGAAACTGCCGTTTTTATGAGTGAGGGATTACGTCTGACGATGGTGTCAAGAAAATCCATATTTCACCTCATTCCACAACTGATACTAGTCACGGTTCATATTCTGCAGGTATCTGACTGAAAGAGCAGAGATCAAAATTACACCCATGAAAATGTCACGGTATGCCGGCTCCAAACCGATCAGGGTAACGCCGTTAGTAATGATAGTCAGGACAAATGCTGCCAGCAATGTCTTGAAAGCAGATCCCTGACCTCCAGTCAGTGCAGCCCCAGCCAGAATGGGCGCAGAAATGGCGGGCATCAGATAGCTCGTTCCCATTGCAGGGCGAGCGGAAGTTGCTCTGCTACCCAATATAAAGCCGGCTACACCAGCAAGGATTGCACTGGTAACGAAGAGAGAGATTTTAACTCTATCTGTAGGAATGCCCATGAGACGTGCCGAACTCTGCTTTCCGCCGGTTGCATAAACCCATTTTCCGAACCTCGTTCTTGTTAGAACAAACCAGATGACTATTGCTATTCCGATCATCCAGTAGACTGCTGAGGCAATGTTCGCAAATGGTCTCCCAAAGAACACGTTAATAAAACTCTTGTCCCTGATTATGATCGTTCTATAGTCGCAGAGAATCATAACTAAGCCACCTATTGCCACTTGGGTGCCCAATGTGACGAGGAAGGACGGTATCTTGAGTTTCACGGCAAAGAACGCATTGATAAGTCCCACAGCTGTCGCAGCAAGAACACCAAATGCAATTGAAACGAAGGTGTTCATGTGTGCCGTGCTGCTTATGGCAACAACAGCCGCAGAAAGCTCCAGAACAGACGTAAATGATATATCCATCTCACCTGCTATTAAGAGAAAATTTACACCAAGAGACAGTATCCCGAGAATACTCATCGTCTCCAACAGAATCCTGAAATTGTTCACCGAAAAGAACCTTGGTTCAAGAATTGAGAACACAACGATTAGAACAACCGCGGCAAGCAGGAGAACAAACAATTCAATGTTGGCCGTACTTCTTCTCATTAAGCTTCTATAATTCATAAAAAACAATCACCTCTCATCACATCATGGAAAGGAGCTCTTCAAGGCTGAGGTCTTTCGTAACTTCGCCTTCATACTCAATTACTCCATGCTTCAAGATTATGATGCGGTCGCATAGTTGCAGTGTGTTGTTCAGATCATGGGTGACAAAGATGAGAGAATGTTCTTCCTTAAGACCTTTCAAGAGTTTAAATACTTCATGCTTTGCGATTTCCGAGAGAGCCGAGGTTGGTTCGTCAAGAAGGACAATCTTGGGATCTGCGAAAACCGCCCTGGCTACAGCGATCGCCTGCCTCTGGCCGCCAGAAAGATCAGAGACTTTTTTCTTCACATCCATGCTGAATTCCATCTGCTTGAGTGCCTGTTCAGTTTCGTTCTCCATCTTCTTCTTTCTTAGCACGGGTATGAATCCCAGTTTCTTCTCACGAAGTTCTCTTCCAAGAAAGAAATTGTCGACAATCGTCATCTGATCTACCAGAGCAAGGTCCTGATAAACACACTGAATTCCTTCTTCTGCTGCATCCATTGGACTGGAGAATTCAACCTTCTTTCCATTTATCAATATCTCTCCGGATGTTGGTTGAACGGCTCCTCGAATTATCTTCAGCAGAGTTGACTTACCGGCCCCGTTGTCTCCAACGAGGCCCAATATCTCATTCTTTCTAAGCCCAAATGAGACGCCGTTTAAGGCTTCTACGTTCCCGTAGTGCTTAACAATATTCCTGCATTCCAATACGACGTCATCCATATTAAACACCTCTCTTCTTCGAGGGGACTGGCATTATAATTACACGGGTCTCTCAGCTAAGCTCGTGCAATCTGTACTTCGCAACAAAAGCCTTCAGTGACTCAGTGGAAGGATCAACAATGATCGAACCCTTCTCGCAGAGGCCCTTGAACAGATAAGAGGGAGCCTTGCTGCTAGAAATTTCAAGGAAATCCTTCTTGTCCATGAAGATCGCGAGTCCAGACTTCCAGTAATTCTCACCGACCCAGTTGTTGATGTTTTGGTATTCTTCTCTCCAGTTCTTCTTCACTATGCCCTGTTTGACGGAAGTTATCAGAGAGATCTTGCCCTTCTCGTCCACTCCCAGAACCAGACTGGTCCAGAGTTCCGTCTTGTTCTCAAAGACTGCGATCGTAACCGTGGTGCCTCTTTCGGCAAAACTTTCCAATATCGATTTGAACTGAAGATACCCGACATTTCCGGGGAGCAGCCACTGCAGGCCGAATTGGCGACTTGCAGGACCGGGATAGGCCACTATTCCAGGGTAATAGCAGTCCAGCAAGCTGTACATTCTGTACATGTACTCATCAAGATCCTCATCGACTTTCCATGAACTCTGAACTTCATTATAGTAATTCTCTACGTGGCTTCTCTCAAGTACCATTACAAGATCAACATTCTCTTCATTTGCCTCGAAGAGTTTCTTTGCGTCCACCTCGGGATTTGAGACTTTCCTGATTGGATTTATGACTTCTGCTTCATGAGAATGACTGATGTTTTGAACCTTTCCATTCTCATGTATCACAACAATTCGTTTCTTCTCTCTCAAGCCTTTCAAAACTACATGATGAAGATTCGCCCACTGCTTAACATCGATATCAATCATCAAAGGATTTTTATCCAACATACTAATCACCTCTCCCGTCTAGGCGTTGATTGCCTTCCAGCTGAAGATCCTAATGTCATGCGCGCAAACTTCCGTCTTCAATCTACCAGCCGAGATCTCTTCCTTCTTTTCTTCCCATATGTCTGTAACACTCTCAGGGACGCTAGGCAACGGAATGTCAACTTCAATCTTCTTCTCTGACGGATTTGCCACAAAGAGAATGTACTCATCACGTATTTTGCCTTTGTACAAGACCAAGTCTGCAACCGATTTACCTTTGTCTATTCTGAAGACTTGAACGGAATCCAAAATCTCAATCAGACCTGAACTGATGCTTTCCAGTTCGAAAATCTGTATTAGGGAGCCTTTTCCACACGCGTGTTTCTTTCCGATTTCCATGCCGTTGCTATTGAGTACCGGCTTTCCGGTTGAGGAACTCACTAGCTTACTGAGAGCAGACTCTGAGCTGAACGTGTCGTCAAGCTTTGGAATTTCCGGACCCAGGACTACCGTACCGCCTGTTTCAATGTAATCGGCCAACTTGTCTGCGGTTTTCTTTCCAATGTAGTCGAAAGCCGAAATTACTAGGACTTTGTGCTTCTTGAGCGCCTCGACGGATTGAGCGGTATCTCCCAAGCTGAACACTACTCCACCTTCTGTTAATGCCTTATAGAAGGCATCGAACCAAGTGCTCTTGTGCTGTTGTATTGGTCTGCTAAATCCAAGATGTTCATCGGAAACTATTACTGAACTCGGGTATTCAGAGAATCCAAAGACCGGTTCTAGAAAATCTCCTACAACAGGAAGAAGAGTAGTTGCAGCTTCCAGTCTGTCGTAATCTCTATTAACCACAAGCAGTACGTCGTCACACTTGGCAAAGTCGTTCCATCGTATCTTCATAAGATTTGTGCCGACTTTCTTGTGAGCGTTGTAAGAGTCTTCTTTCACAACTCCCTTTCTGTTGATAGGGGATCCAAGCCATTTGTTTCTATCAACAAGCATGTATCTGTTGAACTCCTTAATCCCGTGCATAAGTGCTTCTTTCGTTACAAACACCTCGTCAGTGAAGTCCCCGGGCTTTATATACCACGGCCAGACACCCATAATGAACTCTGGTATGTATGGAAATCTGCTGCATCCTGAGACATACGATGCAATCGTCTTGACGTGGTCGTAGAGCTCCTTTCTTGAGTAGATATCGAAGCCGACAAAGCCAAGCTTCTCTTCGAGAGCAGGTAGATTGAACGGAGTCGTAGGAGCTCCCTTTGCTCCGCCGGGTCCTAGAGGATGTGGATAGTTGTGGAACAGCGGTACATGAATCCCCCTTGACTTCATTCGATTACCCAAGTTCTCCATGCTGGTTATCAGGTAGAACTCTCTGTATTCTATCCAGTCGAGGTAATAACGAAGCTCCTCTTTCCTTGTCCCCTCAAAACGGCCCGGAGGATCTATCTCGTCAAATCCGCTGTAATTTGAGGAGTACATCTTGTTAAGCTCGGAGACTGTGTTATATTTCTCTTTCAGAAAACTTCGGTAGAGAGCCTTTGAAGAGTCGCTGTAATCTGTTGAATAAGGGTTGACATTGAAGAAGAATCCCATCTCATTGTCTACTTGCACTGCGACGAGGTTGCCCTTCGGGGGCTGGTGCTTCTCGAGGATTGTGAAAATCGCATCATACCATAGATCAACTTCGGCGAGGAATTCCTCCGAATGGTAAGCAAGTGCCGGAATCGGTCTTGGCACTTGTGTCAAAACAACTTTACCGCCCTTTGCGTTTTTTGCCTGTAGCTTTGGATCTTCAAGGATTCTCTCCGGGAAACCGAACCAGGTTAACTCTGAATTTATCTGTGGGCCCGGCCTAACTGCGACATACAAACCCTTCTCTTCGCAAAGCGTCAAGAATCTGTCTATGTCTCTGCTGGGTTCTACCTCTCCGAAATCAAAAATGCCTCTCTGCAATTCGTGGATTTCCCAGGGAATGTAAGTGGTAATTGCATTGAAGCCCATGTCCTTCACTTTATCGAGTATTCCGCTCCAGGCTTCCGGTTTGCTACGCCAGTAATGAACCGATCCGCTGTACATGGAGATTTCTTTCCCATCGACCTTGAACTTCTGATCTTCAATCTTAACTGTCGCCATCATTGGCCTCCTTTCAATTATGCTTTTGAGCTCTAAATGAATGACTATAAGAATGTTTTCTTCTGAACTAAGTATCCCGCACCTATTAAGACTCCTTCAGATGGAAATTTGCTTCTTGCGAAGTCTACTGAACCGACAAACTCATTCGGGAGAATATTCCTAATCAGTGGGATAGTATATTTTGTTAGGTATTCGAATTGGTTGTAGCCGATTCCCCCTGTCATGACAACGATATCTGGATTAAGAATTGAAATCAAGTTACAGAGAGCAAGAGCTAAGCTCTTGCAACCTTGATAGATGAGATCCCTTAAGCGTTCATCATCAATGTCCCTTTCAAATAGATCTGCGGCTGTGAACCCGTGATATCCAAATTCGTCAAGCTTTCTCTCTAAACACACACCTGACAGTTTTTCTTCAAGCTCCCCGAAGAAACTCTCTCTGTAATAGGTATTGTCCCAACTGGAAATGAGGTAACCCAATTCGCCTGCCCTTCCAGTAGAGCCCGTGTAAAGCCTTCCGTCAATAATTACCCCGCTGCCTATCCCTGCTCCAAGGTTGATCACAACAACGTTCTTTTTTCCTTCAGCCACACCTTTCCAACTCTCGCTGAGCGCCTGCAAAGCTGCATCATTCTCACAAAAGGTTTCAAGTCCGAATCGTTCCTCTATCCATGATTTAATTGGAACATTTCTCAGAGACAGTACTGGAATGAAATCAGCAACGCCATTATTGCTGCCGATTACACCTGGTATTCCTACCCCTATGCCAATGATCTTTTCTTTAGGAATGACCTCGATCACACCTCCTATGGCTTCGAACAAGAGGTGCTTGAACTCTTCCTTTGACATGTTTTCTCTAAGAAGAACTGTATGTGAAGCTCCTATGTTGCCATCAAGATCTATCATTGCAGCTACTATTTTTGTTCTGCCGATGTCCACCGCCAGTGTAAGCCTGAAATCGGGGACAAAGCCCAACAAAGTAGCTTGCTTGCCTCCCTTTGAGCTTCTCTTGACATCCTTTCCGACTTCTCTTACAGCACCAACACTCAGGAGCTTGCGAACTCCAATAGTGACAACTGGCTTGCTTATGTTTTCTTTTTTCGCAATCCTGACTCTTGAAATAGGACCCTCATTTCGAATCCTAGCAAGAATTACTTTCTCTCTGTCCGTAAAGTGGAGATTCCCCAAAATAAGACTCCTAACATAATTCGTGACATGAGATCCAACGAACGAATTCTAATACACTTTTGCACACCATCAAAACTTGATTCATCATAGTTAGTAAAACCTAACTAATTGTCTGATGATAGAGAAGGGGGATAATCAGGCTAGAAGG
>DSBT01000138.1 GCA_011045915.1 Mesotoga infera | reverse complement strand
TTGGTGCAGTGTGATTGATCAGGGCAGAGAACTCGGAATTTTCACTTTTCTTGTCGCGGGAGGTGAACCATTCATGCTTCCCGATCTGGTTGATATCTGTGGCAAAAACGGTGACAGAATCTTGGTGATATTTACTAACGGAACTGCCCTGAATAGTGACTTATTCGATAAACTGAAAAAAACGGCTAACACGGCGGTTGTCGTAAGTATTGAAGGAGGAGAAGAACTCACAGATGAAAGAAGGGGAGAAGGGGTTTTCGAAAAGGCGGTTCACTCTCTCGAAGCTCTGAATAAGATTGGAGTTCCCGGTGGTATTTCAGTTACCATAACGAGAAGGAATTTCCGTTTCTGGAGTGATGAAGCAAACCTTGACTTTTTCATATACAGAGGCGCGAAGTTGGCCTTCTTCACGGAATATATTCCAACGGACGGAATTGGAGACAGCGTAGTCTCCAGAAGTCCGATGGGAGATTTGAGCGTAGAGAGCTCATCAGAACAGTTCGCGATTCTAACGAGCGAGGAGCGAAGCCATTTCAGAAAGAGAATACTTGACTACAAAGCAAAGAAACCGATCTTCGTTATCCACTCTCCAGGAGATGAAGAGCTTTTTGGCGGCTGTGTATCTGCCGGAAAGGGTTTTGTTCATGTGAATCCCTATGGAGATCTCACTCCGTGCCCAGTTTCCGACATTGCAACACACAATCTTCTCAATTCTTCACTGAAAGAAGGTCTGATGAGTCCTCTGTTCAAAGAGATTCGCGAAAATGAAGGATGTTGTAAAGTGGTGACGGACCCTGCGCATTGTTTTCTCACCAGAAAGAAGTAGAAGAGCTTCGCAAAAAACTTGGGGCTTACAAAACAGGACTCTAAACCTACAGTTAACCTTTAGAATATCGTGAATGAAATGAGTTTGACACCGGAACCCATCTCTTAGTAGACGCGTTATTTTTCGACGAAAGAATATAATCTATTTGAAAGAGCGGACTGAGTCTTTTTTAGGAGGTGAACTAGTGAAAGCAATTGCCTTCAATGGAAGTCCAAGAATGGAAAGAGGCTACACTTCAAGACTTTTGTCTTCGCTCCTCAAGGGTATCAAAAGCGCGGGATGCGATACTGAACTCTTCTACACGAACAGTTTTTCACCACTACCCTGTAGTTGCGGAAGTATGCACTGCTGGGATATAGAGCCGGGAATCTGCTGCATAAAGGATGATCTGCAACTGATTTATCAGAAGATCAGAGAATCTGAGATTCTTATACTGGCAGCTCCAGTTTACATTCCATTACCGGGAGGAATGCAGAATCTAATAAACAGACTGTGTCCTATGATAGATCCAGTACTCAGCATCGTAGATGGCCGGACTAGAGCCAAGCTTAGAGCCGGCTGGAAGACGCGGAAGATTTTGCTGGTATCGACAGGCGGCTGGTGGGAAAAGGAAAACTTCGACACACTAGTAAGAATCGTACGTGAACTCGCGGAGGATGCGAGCGTAGTGTTTTTCGGCGCTTTAATCAGACCGCATGTTCACCTAATGTTTGACAGGGGAGTTCCAACAGAAGAAGGAAAAGACATACTTCTCAAAGTCGAGGAGGCAGGCTGCGAACTTGTGAGAAAAGAGACAATAGATGATGCTCTCTTGAACTTCATTAGCCGACCGTTGATTTCTCATGAGAGATTCATCGAAACGTGGAACAGCTAGAACGATTCTCCAGAAAAGACATTCATGAACTTACACGGCGCACATTTGCTTATGCGAATTTTGTGTAGGTTTGCTCGAAATCACAGCCTTATGTTCGACTAATTATCTATTCTTTCAAGTTCTATGAGTGAGAAATAATCTCTCATGGGCAAAGAGTTCATAAATATTTCTATCTCCATACTCTTGCAGATTCTTATGCAGCAAAAGATAGCGGTGCGGGAGAACCCTTTGAGTGATTACTCGTTGGAGATTTCTTCCACATCTCGAGGTGGTTCAGGGCTGTTAAAGCGCTTTATTGTTGAAGAATTTATAGCCTTTTCAGTTAATCAAAGGTATGTTGCTGTTGAGTTTTGTCTATAACTTGATTTGCTGCCCAAGATAACGACTCATTACTGCATCGTTCCTCTTTGAGTCTCTATATGCGAATATCTTTCGACAGTCTTGCTCAGTCTATTTCATTTGGGAAACGCCGGTTCTAGACAAGTGACTCATCTTAAGTACTACTAGTGGTTCGTTTGGGATTCAAATGGCGACTTCATCTGCCATCTATGAGTTTCCACTGAAGAAAGCAATCTGTCTTTCTAGATGGCAGCAAATCACTTCCAAATCTTCGAGATCTACTCTGTTTTCATCTTCTCGTTCGGGATGAAAGGCATAGCGCGGGTCCATATGAACGATTACACGATCACGCCGATTCTTTAGTCTTGTTATTCTATTAGCAAGGAGAGCTTCTTCTTTCTCAAAATTATCCAGAACACGATAAAGCTCTCGCCGAAATTGTTTGAGGCAGCCCTGACGAATGTACTCGCGGAAGCTTTTCACTGTAAAACCGCTGTTTCTTACTAGCTTTGAAGCTCTTATGACAGCGCTTTCGAACAGCGAGTCCCTGATCACACTGTTACTTGACGATTTGAATAGCTCTATTTCGGCCCTCAAATGCTTCGTCTCATCCTTGAGAACTGAGATCCTCATTAGATAGCCTTCTTGCTTCTCCGGTTTGATTATAGAAAAGACGTCCATGCCCAATTATAACTTTTTTCAGAAAGTGAATTGAAAGTGAAGAAAATTTCTTTAGGGTGTCCAGGTTATATATCGCATTGGTTCCTGAATAGATCCAGCGACCGAGCGCTCTGTGAGAGTCAATGAAGTAGTTGACGGAGTGCCACCCTTTATTGCCGTGTAGCATTTATAGAACAGGGCCGGCAATGAGTCTATTGATTTGGCAGCGGCATATGCAGTCACTTCCGGCCAATGGGCGTCACTAGTGTAATAAGCCAGTTGCTGCAGGAAGTCCCCCGACCACTCCACATACATGTCGGTAGGATTGTAATCTGAGTATCCACCCGCACTGTCCCAGTCGGAATATGCGCTCTTGGCAGCGGTAGTTGTGGTGATAATAATCTCAACGTTAGCCGGAGTAACTCCGCCGGATTTCAGACCATCAAGCCAGCTTCCTGCATG
>DSBT01000137.1 GCA_011045915.1 Mesotoga infera | reverse complement strand
TGATTCCGTCATGCCGGACAGTGATCCGGCATCTCGATCTTGGTTTTTGAGCTTGGCCAAGAACGAAGAACAGATCCTTGCTCTCTGGAACGAACAACGTTTTCGGCGAACGGAGAACCGTTCAACGGTCAACCAGGTTCTCCCGTTCTTTCCTACCACGAACCCGCAACCCCGGCCTTTCAGAAGCGTTAATGCTGTCTGAAGTTGTCCTTGTCAAAGCGCCACGCATTCGATTCAGTTAGATAATCTGCAATATGGAAAGAAATCTACCCTCGGAGTGAAATAGTCGCGCCAGGAAGCCCGAAATCGCAACTGGTTGGAATCGAATATAGATAAGTCGATATGATATTATCAAATCGACTTTGAAAATATCAAATAAGACGATTTTTAATCGCTGACCGAAGGAGTTAAAGATGGGGAAAAAACTTGAGAGCCTTCCGAGATTTACCCGGGCACTTATCAAGAGTCATTTGATAGCCTGCGGCTTTTCTTATGAGGATACTGAGAGACCAATAATTGGAATTGTCAATTCCTGGAATGAGTTCAGTCACGGACATATCCCTCAAAGGGAGATTGCAGAAAAGGTAAAGGATGGTGTGAGATCCAAGGGAGGTTTCCCGATCGAGTTCGACACTATCGCTCCATGTGATGCGCTCGCTCAGGGTTATGAGGCTATGGATTTTATTCTTCCAAGTAGGGAAGTGATTTCCGACTCTATAGAGGCGATGGTCTTGTCTCAGAATATTCTGGACGGTCTTGTATTCATATCTTCCTGTGACAAGATTACTCCCGCCATGCTTATGGCTGCATTGAGGTTGGATCTTCCCTCGATTCACATCTGCAGTGGAACTTGCACACCTGCGATTTCCTTCGCAGAATCGAAGAAGCTTAGAAACCAGTTCTTGACAGGGAAGATATCTGAAAGAGAACTGGCTGAAGGCAATTCGAAGCTGTATCCGCAGCCTGGGATATGCCCTTACATCGGGACCGCGCAGTCCATGAATTGCGTAGCAGAGGCGCTCGGTCTCGCGCTACCCGGTTCGGCTGCCTGCCCTTCGTGTACTAATGAGAGATCTTCTTACGCAATAAGAACGGGCGAGATGATAATGGATGTTGTCAAGAGGGGTTTAAAGCCTTCCGAGTTTATTACCAAAGATTCTTTCGACAACGCGCTTATGGTAATGGCTGCGCTGGCCGCTTCTATGAACCATCTCCTGCACGTTCCGGCAATAGCCAGTGAGATCGGTATCGAAATTGACTTCGATTACATTGGTGCGATAAACGACAGGACTCCCCAGCTGTGCACAGTGAATCCAAACGGGGAACACTCGATGGCTGACTTTGCACATGCCGGAGGTGTGCCCGCGATATTCAAGCAGCTTGGCAGCTTGCTCAATGAGGACTGTATTAACGTAGAGGGCAAGACAGTCAGGCAGATAGCCGAAGAGGTACTACACATTGACGAGAAAGTAATAAGAAACGCCGCAAATCCTGTAAACGAGACGGGCGGAATAGTTATCTTGAAGGGAAATATTGCCAGGAACAACGCCGTCGTGAAGAGATCCACTATCCCCGCGGGCATGATGAAGTTTTCAGGACCGGCAATGGTCTACGACGGTGAGGAAGAAGCGACAGAAGCGATCGAGAAGGGCAAGATCAAAGAGGGAGACATAGTCGTTATAAGATATGTGGGACCAAAGGGTGGTCCGGGAATGAGAGAGCTACACAGAGTTGCCGGAGCGCTGAAGAGCATAGGAGAAAAGGTCGCAGTTGTTACGGAAGGAAGGTTTTCGGGAGCTACCGCCGGATTGGCGGTAGGTTATCTCGGCCCGGAATCCGCAGAGGGTGGAGCAATAGGAGTCGTCAAAGATGGAGACATTATCGAGATCGATATCGCAAGCAGATCGATAAATGTTCTACTGCCCGATGAGGAAATCTCTCGCCGTCTCTCGACTTTCGTTCCGAAGAAGACAACGGGAAGAGCGAAACTTCTAGATGAGTATGCAAGAAGAGTCGGTCCGGTCAACAACGGAGCAGTCAGAATACGTGATCAAGAGCTATAGATTGAGTGTATGTAGGAGGGAAAAATGAAAGCATTAGAGTTTACCGGAATTATACCACCAGTACTTTCTTCCTTTGAGAGCAGCGGGAAGGTTTACGAAAAGGGAATCAGGGAGATAATCAAATTCACTCTACCCCACGTCAACGGATACTATCCTATTGGTACATACGGATGTGGCCCGTTGATGTCAATCGAGGAGAGGAAGAAGTCGCTGGAAATAATTCTGGACGAAGTAAACGGTAAAGTCCCGGTAGTGGCTCATGTAGGCACGGCAGATACCGTTACCACCGTAGAACTGGCAAGACATGCAAAAGAAGCGGGTGCGCAGGGTGTGGGAGCGATCTGTCCCTATTATTCGCCTCATCTTCCCGAAGACTATCTTTTCAGCCATTTAGCAGCTCTGATTGATGCAGTGAATGAGGAGGAGTTTCCAGTATATGTGTACAACAATCCCCATCTGTCGCAGAACACGATCACTCCATCATTGCTGAAGAGGCTCGCCGAATATGGATTGAGGGGTTTGAAGGACAGTTCCTTCGATCTGGTGAATTTCTACTTTTTCCAGGAAGCTGTCAAAGAGTATTCCGATTTCAACGTGATTATCGGAACCGAGGCAATCTTCGCCGGCGCTTTCGATGCGGGCGCTACAGGCTGTGTCTGCGGAATGGCAAATATCTATCCCGAGCTTCTCGCTGAAATCTACGAGGCTCACAAGGACGGTAATAAAGAAGAGGTTCAGCGCCTTCAGAGATTGATTCTTGAAGTAAGGCAAATTACGAAACTCGGGCCGACCGTGCCTATCATGCATGCAATTTTGAGAGCGAGGGGGGTAGACGCGGGGTATTCTAGAAGTCCTTATAAGGATATTAGCGAGACATTGCTCCAGAAAGTTCTTGGGGAATTGAAAGCCTTGAAGTTGTTCTAAGCTATCGGTCTTAGAGACCTTAATGAAGCATCCACCGAAAGGTGTGGGAAAAAAGGAGGTACTAAACATGAAAAGAAAGACTCTACTGGTTATCGGTTTGGTAGTAGTGCTCCTGCTATCTACTGCAGCGTTTTCTAACAGCCTAAACTTGGCTACAAATGCGCTAAAGGGGAAGAACATCGGATTTGTTCAGCTCACTCTGGGAACAACCTATCATGCCGCAATGAGCGATAGGTTCGTCGAACTTGCCAAGGAGTTTGGCGCAAACTTCACACAGGTTGTAAGTTCTAACAGGAGTGCGGCCGAACAGCTCTCGCTCGCCGAGGACCTCATTGCAAAGGGAGTCGACATTCTCATTCTCAATCCAGTCGGAGACGAGATTGTCCCATCCGTTGCAGACCTTTGTGCTCGGAAAAACGTTCCTCTGTTCTGCGTAGACAATACGAGCCCCGGCGAAGGTTATGTTACGTCGGTATAGACAACTTCGCAATTGCGAGGGCAATAGGCAGATTCGTAGCCGATTTCATGGGCGGGGAAGCGAAGATAGTTTATGTCAGAAGCACGGCAACAGATACCGGTTGTCCGGCACTGAGATTTGGCGGAATAATGGGTGGAATTTCCGACCAGGGGCAGATCAAGGGATACGATATAATCGACGAGAGGCAGGCCGTTGTGGACGTTGGCGAATCAGAAGGCATGCTTCAGATGGAAGAACTTCTAGCAGCCAATCCCAAGATTGACGTCGTAATCGCCCATCACGATGCGCAGGGACTCGGAGCACTTACAGCTATTAGAAATGCCGGCAGAACAGATGTTAAACTGATTGTGGGATTCGACGGCGAACTGAGAATGCTCGAAGAAATCAAGGCAGCAGAGAACGGCAAGAATGGACCCGCTCTAGCGACCGGTTTGAACAGCCCCACGATGATTGCTGAAATTTGTATGCAGCAGATTAACGAAACACTTCAGGGAATTGCAGTAAGGGATTGCTATTATATCCCCGTGGTCGGAATTTCTTACGATAACGTCGATGAATACATGAGCTACGGATTCTGATCGACTCGGATTTAATTACTCAGATTTGCTACGGGGCGAAGTTCGGCAAAATCGCTTCGCCCTGCTTTATCTGAAAAATACGGGTGGTGCTAATGTCGAAACGATTTTCGGTGAATGAACAGCTTAAAGTGAATCTCCTGATCAACTTTCTTTCAAAGTACGACAAGTATCTTATGTTACTAATATTCGTTGCGATATCTGCATTCATGTCCAACAAATTCTTCACACCGGAGAACCTCACCAACCTTCTGAAGCAGAATGCGGCGATCGGAATCGTAGCCTTTGGAGAACTTCTGGTTATTCTTACCGGAGGAATCGACCTGTCGGTTGGAGCTATCGCCTCTCTTTCAGGGATTGTAGTGGCTAGTTTTCTCAGTGGAGGCATGGCCTGGCCGTTGGCCTCTCTTCTTGCGATAGGCGTAGGCGGGCTGGCCGGTTTAGCCAACGGCCTGGCAGTTACGGTGGCGAAGATTACTCCATTCATTGTGACTCTTGCGACAATGACGATTTATCAGGGCATGGGTCTGCTTCTCTCAAAGGGAAGACAAGTGTTCTTCAAGAACCCGGACTTTCTGAAGATGGGAAGAGAGTATCTTATTGGAGTTCCGGTGATGGCATGGATCTGGCTGGCGATAGCGTTAGTCGTTGCATTGTTCTTGGGAAAGACGATAATGGGAAGATTTATACGCGGCATTGGAGGTAACAAGGAAGCGGTCAGGTTAGCGGGAATAAGCACTATTGTGAACGAGACTATGGCCTACACAATTTCTGGGCTGTTGTGTGGAGTTGCCGGTGTGGTCATGACTTCGAGATTGACGCTCGGAACGAATGTTATGGGCCAAGGTTGGGAGCTGATTGCAATTGCATCCGTAATGGTCGGCGGAGGAAACTTCATCGGCGGGATCGGATCGGTCGGCGGTACGGTAGTCGGGGTAATAATTCTCGGCTTGATCGGGAATATTATGAATCTGCTCGGCATATCGATCTACTGGCAGCAGATAATCAGGGGTTTGATCATACTACTCGCGGTCTTCAGCAGTAGTCGAAAGAGGCAGGGAGCAGTTTCATGAGCAAAGAAGAGTCAGTGAAGTCGAATGGGATGAATTCATTGCGGGAAAGGTGGCTCTCGTGACCGGTGGGGCCCAGGGCATAGGAAAGGCAATAGCCGAACGCCTCGTAGATGAAGGCGCGGAGGTAGTTATTGCCGATGTGGCGCTTGAACGGGCCTCTTCAGTTGCAAGAGAGCTGTCTATAAAGAGGAAGACAATTGCTGTGAGGGCGGACGTTTCATCATCCAAAGATGTTAAGGAGCTCTTTTCAGTTGTAGATAGGGAGTTCGGAAGGCTCGACATATTGGTCAACAATGCGGGGATCCTTCTGAAGGGAAGATTCGAAGAAGTGACCGAGGAAATGTGGGACAGGACGATGGCGGTCAATCTGAAGGGCCCGTTCCTCTGCGGCAAGGAAGCGTTGAGGCTCATGCCGAAGGGCGGAAGAATAATAAACATAACTTCAATCGATGGAAAGGTCGTTTATTACCATGGACATCACGTTCCATACGGAGTGTCGAAGGCCGGAATAATTATGCTGACGAAGATTATGGCGGTTGAGCTGGCTTCATACGGGATAAATGTAAATGCCATTGCCCCCGGGGTAGTGAGGACGGAAATATCGGCCGGCTCAATGGATGATCCCGCGCACTTGCAGGAGATTACCGATGAAATACCGCTCGGCAGGCTCGCATCGCCGGAAGAAATAGCCGGGGCAGTGGTCTTTCTCTCCTCGAAAGATGCTTCTTATCTCACCGGTTCTACAATATACGTAGATGGCGGATGGACAAC
The DNA here is from genome assembly GCA_011045915.1 of Mesotoga infera. Lineage (NCBI taxonomy): Bacteria > Thermotogati > Thermotogota > Thermotogae > Kosmotogales > Kosmotogaceae > Mesotoga > Mesotoga infera. The sequence goes on along the minus strand of DSBT01000137.1, from coordinate 55 downwards.
CCACTGAGGACGCAGAGGTGAATCATGTATATTGAGATTTCTTACAGGTTAAGGG
>DSBT01000136.1 GCA_011045915.1 Mesotoga infera | reverse complement strand
CACTTGCTCTGTCTAGAAGGTCATTTGTGAGTTCTCTTTCTTTTGTCCAAATCGCGTAAAGACCTTCAAGAATCCAACCGCTTTGAAGAAGGACGATCTCGGGCGAATCGGAACGAAGTCTCTTCAAGAAATCATTCCCAAATCCATTTTCTTGATTGCTGAAAGCCGCGATCAAGTCATTGAAACTTGGAAAATATGTGTTTCCAAGATGAATGCCGGTCTTTTGCGAGTAAACTTGGAGAAAACCTCCGATCTCATCGCTCATCTCGGAGTTTATCCTAATTACTTCCTCCTCTAAATCAACCGAGTGGAAAAGAGTGTAGAACTCTTCTCTGAATTTGAACCTTGCATTCTCGATCTCTTCACGAAAACCTACAATGGTCGAACTCAACTCTTCTTTTTGCTTTGAAGCCTCTCTCTCGATTTCCTCGTTACGGTCAATGTATTCACTCTCACTTATTTGGCCTTTCTCTTTTTGCGAATTGATTTCAGACTTCAGGTTTGCCACTGCTCTCGCACAAGCGGCATCGTACTGAGCTGAAACACTGTAAATCTCCTGATTGAAAAGCACAAGAGTAATTTCATCTGCTTTCAATCTGTCGAGCAACTCTTCAATCAGAGCAATGGAACGATCGGAAGAAGGAATGCTATCAGCTGCAAATCGAGAGGTCATCTCGATAATTTCAGCCTCGATTGTTTGAACAACTGTCAGTTCAATGAACGGATCCTCTTTCTCCACAGCTTCTGCAAACTTATTGAGAACCTCGTTAGGAAGGATGTTTCTATCGCTTTCCTCGATCTTCGAATCTTTCATTTTTTCGGTAACTGGGTCTGTCTTGCCGGCATTCTTTGCTCGGCGTGTTGCCAGGAAGTAAGCTTTGTCGAAGTAGCACTTATCTATCTCTGAATTGTCGTTACCGACAACTTTTCTGATTTCCTTTAAAAAAGCAACCTCGTTTACTGCAAGCCTGTTAAACATCAGCTGGAAGTAGACGACATTGTAGTACTTGGCGAAGAGCTCGACAATAAGAGAAGGCGTTTCAACAATATTCTTTAGAATACCTTCGGCCTTCTCCTTAACCATTCCCTCAATAGCCTCTTCGGTTAAAGCCTCTCCATTCTAAAGAATCTCAAGCTTCACCCTTTCCGTCAGCTTCTCCTTCAACTTTTCTTTGAGCTCGTCCGAAGCACTTGTCAGGATTTCATCCATGAACTTCTTTTCTTCGGAAATCAAAAACGGATCGACGAAGTAAGACTTCCACCAGAAAGTTGCGATCTTGTCTGTGGCGCCGTAATTGCTTTTCACGTGGTCTATGAAAGTAATCTTGTATGTTGAGTCGATAAGCTGCAGAATTGCATTCTTGAATACTCCCTTGAAATCGCCTTTCAATATAGGCTCTAGGACTGTCTTCCAGTTGGCAAGAAACTCTGAAATCACCTTATGAGCAGTTTCGATTGAGCCCTTTAAGCCTTCTGCAAGAGCATAGTCCATGGAGCTGTACAGCGAAGACTCGGCAATAGCCATAAGCTGCTTGTTCTCTCTCAGCTTCGCCTGCTGATAAGCCAGTAAGAGTCTGGACATTTCTTCATCAGAAACACCCTTGCTTCTTGCATCGTTTATGCTCGTGGTAGATACTGCGACTTCTTCCCTGAAGCGAAGCAATAGCGGGTCTTTTGAATATAGAGCAGCCACGAAGTAATCTGCTCCGGATGCCAATATCCCTGTTTTTTTCGCAAGATTATCGATCGCCATGTTGTACGCCTTGTTTAGCTCGGCAAGAGAATTCCTTTGCAGCTCCGCAGAATTGACTGAGCTAGCAAAGCTGAGAACAGAGAAGAAAAACAGGAAAAGAAAAACAAGACACGTCTTCATGGTTTTCCTCCTGTTTTCAGGGACAGACTCCATTATTCAGATCCCTTCAATATATTTATTCTCGATTATCATCAACGGCTTCGCAGTGACGGCGGCCTT
>DSBT01000135.1 GCA_011045915.1 Mesotoga infera | reverse complement strand
TCCGCCGCTGCTTCTTCTGGCCATCGCTTGTCTCCTTTCAGGCAAGGAATCCCCTCTGCTAATTATAGGCCAAAGGGCTGGCAAATGTGTATAATGATACGAGTATCTGAAGATATTGCTGTCATGCAAACAAATGCTGAGAAGCAAAACCATGAATCAGAATTTCTTATGAATTGTGCTAGTAATGATCCCCGCTGTCGAATCACTATCACAATTTGCCAGAATTTTTATCCAGAAAACAAGGATTCATAGCAGAAGTTTCGGCAAGAATCTTTCCCAAATCGAAAAGACTGGAGTTGGTTCATTTTGAGGCAAATAACCATCTCAACTTGCTTCAGAATGGGGTGATGGAATTGCGCTGTGAAGGTTCGTGAGGCGGCTATCCGACAAAACTCGCATTGGAGCGATTCGCCATCTATCTCGGATCTCAGATTCTTCACTCAGCTTCCATAAAGAATAAGGCAGGAGCGACCTGGCAAGTTCATGAATGAATTCAGATAGAAGCGGTGTTCTTATTGTCCCGCTAATACAACTCACATATACAGCTGCCTACGCTTTTTTGGCTTCTTGACTTGCATGTCTTCATTCCATGTTGTGATAGCCATTCATGCGCATGTTTCCTGTACTGTCGGCAATTATCCGACTCACTAAGTCTGCAATCTCAACGCGAGCTTTTGCTCTGAGTATGCCAATTCTGCTAAGAACTTTATGTACATAAGTGTCAACCGCTATTGAGCGGTCCACGAAAGTGAAGTTCAGAAGGATATCGGCATTCTTACTCTCTTCTATGTAAGAAACTCTGCTCTTGACTGGGGCACCTGACCTCCACGATTTTCACCCAGTCGCCTATCATCTCCCCCAGCATTGTCTTCTTGCGATTGCAATTTGCAACAGGGTTGATAGTTTCCCCAAGATGTTCGTTGCTTAGTAGATCTCTTCCTGCGGAGTCGAAGCCCCAGAAAAGGTGCAACAGCCGCATGAATTAATCTCTTCGTATGCGTCATAGTCGAGATAGTTACTGAAACAAGATTCTCAGATGGAGTGCTGTTCAATCCGTTGGTCGACCACTCATTGTCTTGCTCACTTAACAACGGTTGATTCTGACTCAGTATATCGAATGCTTCTTCTATCTGACTTCCGTCCATCTCACTCTGCGAGATTCGCAGTCACTTCTGATAGATCTTCTAGACGGATCTGTTGAGTTCTACCAAGAGATCTTCAGCTTAATAGGTGCGGCTCATTACCATGGTTCTCAATCTTCAGGCCTATCATCTTTCCCAAATAATTGCGGGCACTTCCTTTTCCAAAATCAGAAAGGACCCAGCTCTCTGGTTATCCGCTTCATAAGGCCTCTTTGTCGGTACCTATCTTCTCTCAAGCAGACAAACCGTTTCAACGTGCCAGGTCTGGGGAAACATGTCGAAGGCCTTTACCGAAGAGATTTCATAGCCTGACTCTATGAGCTTCGCGGTATCTCTTGCCAGAGTTGCAGGGTCACAAGAGACATAGAAGATTCGAGAGGGCTTAACCTTTTCTAGAAGTCTAATACCATCACCCACACCGGCTCTGGGAGGATCTAGAATAACAGTCGAAAACTGCCTCTCATTTGATTTCAAGAAGTCCACGACGTCATTCATAACGAGATCGATACCGAACATTCCATTAAGATTAGCGTTGGCTTTGAGTGCCTTCACCGAAACGGGATTCGACTCTACTGACGTGACCTTCTTCATCTGATTCCCGATTGTGATCGAGAAGGTTCCAATACCGCTATATAGATCAAGAAGAGAATTGCCGACCGATTGTCCCATTTCATTCATAATATGCTGAATTATAAGCTCGGTAACTTCGAGATTATTCTGAAAAAAAGCAACAGGAGGAACTTCAAATCTCT
>DSBT01000134.1 GCA_011045915.1 Mesotoga infera | reverse complement strand
GACCTCTCATCAAAGGCACTTATGGACACCCCTCATCGAAAAACTATCTCAACCAGATTTTAACACAAGATATCTCTTCAACCGCATTGCGCACTATTGAAGAGGCAGCGGCTTCAGTTCTACAAGCGGCTAGTACAATTCGTCAAGATCGATCTCCTCCTCCGGACGTCCCCCTAGAAGAAAGCTCTCGATGTTCTTTATGGCGCCATTAACCATTGAATGCATTCTCTCCACTGACCAGCTTCCGACGTGCGGTGACATTACGACATTGGAAAACCTATGAATTGGATATCTCGATGGAAGTGTTGCAGGCCGATCGTTTGAGGGATAATCGTACCAGACATCTATTGCCGCACCGGCAAGAGTCCCGCTGTTCAGCGCATCGTAAAGTGCCTGCTCCTCGATTACCTTTCCCCTGCTCACATTGATCAGGTACTTGCCCTTCATCAGACTTAGAAGATCGGAACCGATGATCCCCGCTGTCTTTTTCGTCAGTGGAAGAGCAACGAAGACGAGATCACCGGCCCGAACGGCATCTTGAATGTCGTCTGTCACTCGCTTCACGTAAGGGAACTCGCCGCCGGGCGTTCTCTTGAATCCCGTTATTTCGCATTCAAAGCCGCTGATCAGTTTTGCTATCGCCTGCCCGATCTTGCCTAGACCGAGAATAGAGCACCGCTTCCCGATGATAGAGTACCAGGTCGCCTCCTTATTGGATGGCCGACCCAACCATACCCCCTGAGAAAGATCATTATGAAGCTCCACCACTCTTCCCGTAACAGCCAAGGCCAGAGCTATGGCCCTTTCAGCAACGACCTCTGCATTCTCATGGGTATTTGAGACTATGACACCACGTTCTTTTAGTCGTTCAAGAGGTAGACCGTCGACGCCAGTCCAGGGAACGACAACCATTCTGAGATTTCTGGCCTTATCGAGGTCGGCCTGCGAAAGATTTCCCTTCACTATTACCTCGGCATCGGAAATATGGGCTTTCGGGTCATCGTTGCTGGAGTGCGAGATGAAAGAATGTTCGGGGAATGCTCTTGCAAGCCCTTCAACCTTTCCTTCCCAGTATCTGTCAAGTCTATTAAGGAATAAGATCTTCACGTTTCTAACCTCCCAAGGGATCTAGCGCGAGAAAATCGGAGTTTGTATCGAATCAATCCATTCAGAGTCCGGATTTCATTCACAATATTGAACCCTATCTTCTCATAAAAACCGACGGCATCTTCGTCTGTCCACACTGCAAGAGTATCAATCATGAAGGAATTTATCATTGTCTTTATGAGTGCGCTGCCGAAGCCGTTCCTTCGCTTGTCTTTCCTGACGGCAAGATGCAGAAGCTCGGGCTCTTCGAGCTCATGGAGCTTCAAACCGGCTACAGCAACTATGCTTCCTCCCTGTCTCATAGCAAAGAGTCTTCTCTCTGGAGCCCTATACATCTTCAATACTTCGTCGGACTGCTCCGGTCTTCCCAGACAACCAGAAAAAACCTCTCTGAATCTTCTGGGAAGATTATCGAACTCTACTTCCTTAATCATGTTTCCAACTCCTCACTTCTGAATCCGCCGCCCGAGATCAAACTTTCTCAAGCGATATCTCGTGGTTGGTCTCACCTTAGTCTCTAATATCCTAGCGAAGACCAAGCAGAACCAGCTTCATTTTCCGATATGCTTGTATCTCATCTATTATTCTAACATTTTGTCAAACATGTTCAGCCAGCCAATACTCATAAGAATGAACGAATTCGGTTCCTATAGCGCTAAATAGGGCAACCAACACAACGCTGCCGTGATCGCTCTCCTTCTGATTCTTCTGCTTTCGCAATCTAGAGCTCCTGCAGTTAATCTCGCTCAGCAAGTAATTACAGTTCTATTAGGGTGTTTGGCCGGTCATAGGGAAGTGCTGAAACGAGTATAAGAGAAGCGCAAAACATCAGTTCGCTCATCTCATGTCATTTGTGATATGTATCTTCCTTATGAAATACACTCCCGAGGCGATCGCGATGCTGGAGATAACCAGAACGACCGGAAAGCCCAAAAACCGCAACACACTACCCAGGATCAGAGGAAGAAGAGCGGTCACTAGACTGAGCGCGCCCGATACACCTGTATACAAAGCCCTGTTCGTATTGCTGGAGATTTCTATAAGAAGCCACTCAAATCCGATCTTTCGTGCGCTCAAGGTGATCCCTGAAAGGAAAAAGACCATAAGATAGAAGTCCGGCGAGGTAGTGGAGAGAAAATATGCAATTAGTGGAATCGAACTGCCGATAATTGCACAGGTAATAAGCAGTCTCTTCAAACCTCTTCTCTTAAGAAAGCGATTCCACAGAATGCCTGCTCCAAGCATACCTATCATCTGAAACAAGAGAAAACTGCCCACATCGCTTCCCCACAACCCGAAGCTGTCTTTCGCCAAGAGAACATAGAAAGGGATCAATACTAATCCGAAACCTGTTAGATTATTGAAGACAATGTAGTTGAGGAGGTTAGCATCCTCTTTCAGTGTTTTCGGGATGCTTTTCATAATCTTCCAGAATCCAGGAATTTCAGTCCCGTGAACCTCCCTTTCGCGTACTCCAGTGAATCCAAGAGAAGCAACGAATAGCGAACTCCCTCCAATGAAGAACATCAGAGAGTAGTTCACCGGATAACTCACGTTTCCAACTATGTACTTCGCAACGAAGCCACCCAGAAGCGACAATGCGCTCCCTGCAATCTGTCTGTACGACATGAACCCGCGCCTATCCTCTTTCAATATTGACTGACCGAGCAAATGAGTGTAACTGATTCCCGCGAAGACGCCTCCAAAGGAAAAGACGGAGATTACGATAATAAGGAGTATGAGAAGAGCAGTCCCTACGATGGACGAAAGCAAGAGAAAGCCTATGGAGAAGAGAGCGCCGACTCTCAAATAGATGCCGAGAAGCAAATACGGTTTCTTCATCCGTTTCGACATAAGGTATCCGGCAAATACTAATTGAGCCAGAAGAGGAATCCCCGTCGAAATTGCTGTAACGAGACCTATTGCAAAGCTCCCTCCTCCCGCCGCCAAGATCATCGACGGAAGGACCGTATTCACCTCAACAAAGGCCATCGTCAGTGCAAGAAACGAGGCATGCCAGATAAACCCTAAGTAATGTCCTCTATCGCTCTCCAACTCTCACCTCGACGTTTGATTTGCAATTATCGCGTATCTGATAATAAAAAGTATATCATCCGAATAATTCGACCGAAAGTGAACCCTTACCCTGCAGAGATTTGAATCTACCTCGTTCGAAGCAATGAAAAGAGAATGTAGGTCTGTTAGAATTATTTAGCCGACTAAATACTTTTCACGTGAGGATTGAACGATGAAAGAGAGCGGAAAACTGGATAGACTACTGACGGATGTCTGCAGGGCTAACTTCATAACTAAGCGTTCTACTTTCTCGAGATTTGGTCTTCACAGAGGTCAGCCTCCACTGCTTTTTCTTCTCTTCGAAAAGGATGGAAGAACTGTGGGAGAGATTTCAAAGGCGATGGGGCTTTCTCCTGCCACAGTTAGCAAGATGATTCAAAGGATGGAGCTGTCCGGGTTCATCCACAAGAGGCAGGATAAATCGGATATGAGAGTCTTCAGGATCTACTTGACGGCAAAGAGCAGAGAGATCGAGGAAGAACTCGAGAGAACGATGCTTGACGTAGAAAGACAAATCTTTTCTGCCTTTTCTGCCGAAGAGCGCGATCTTCTAGAGCGGTTCTTGAAGAAACTGAAGGAAAGCCTCTCGAAGTGATAATCAAGACCTGACCTACCTAAACGATGGAATGAAGGGTGGAAGACTGGATGAAAATACTGTTCATATTTCTAAAACCTTACTGGATCTTCGTTGTTTTGGCTCCTCTGGCAATGTTTCTCGAAGTTGCGATAGATCTTTTTCAGCCAAAACTTCTTGAGGAAATCATTGATGTAGGTATCATGAATCAGAATCTTGACGTAGTAGTGAGCGCAGGAACGAAGATGCTTATAATCACCTTTATCGGTGTGCTGGGAGGAATCGCCTGCGTTATATTCTCTTCCTTGGCTGCCCAGAATGCCGGGGCAGACATACGTAGAAGTGTTTTCACAAAGGTTCAGTATCTGTCATTTACAAAACTTGACAAGTTCGGTACCGGCTCACTTATTACAAGAATCACAGACGACATAGTCCAGTTCCAGCAGTTCATAATGATTTTGCTGAGAATGTTTGTGAGAGCTCCGATGCTTTTCATAGGAAGCTTGATCATGTCCTTGCTGATTAGCTGGAAACTCTCTCTCATATTCCTGGTCGTCATTCCGCTCGTTACTTACCTGACTTTCGCGATCATGAAAAGGGTCTTGCCTCTTTTTTCGCGCGTTCAGCAGGAGATGGACAATGTCAATACACGGGTCAGGGACAATCTCCTGGGGATAAGAGTCGTCAAATTCTTCGCATCCTCCAAATTCGAATCCAGCAAGTTTGAAGATGCAAACGAGAAGTACACGCAAATAGCGATGAAGGCTGCGAGGACCATGGTTATCATCATGCCGCTTCTTTCTCTGATACTGAACCTTGGAATCGTCGCAGTGATATGGTTCGGAGGCATTCAGGTCGAAGCCGGAGGAATGCAGACGGGCCAGATAATGGCATTCGTAAACTATCTGGGAAGAATGCTTATGTCGATGATGATGATCGGAATGATGCTCATATTTGTCTCCAGAGCGCAGGCCTCAGCCAAACGAGTGGCCGAAGTCCTTGAAGAGAGCGAAGAAGAAGATGTGAAGGCAGGCATATCCCATGACCTTAGGGGTCCGATTGTCTTTGAGAATGTTGACTTCAGCTACGATAGGGGAGGCAACAAGATTCTCCACAATCTCAACTTCACAATAGATTAAGGTGAGACGGTCGCTTTTCTTGGCGATACAGGATCGGGTAAATCTTCACTGGTTAGTCTTCTGCCCCGGCTGTACGAAGTAGATTCCGGAAAAATCCTTCTGAATGGAATAGATATAAAGGAGATTTCGCGCCACGAGTTGAGAAAGAACATATCCATGGTATTCCAGGAAGCCGTTCTCTTCTCAGGCAAGATCAGGGACAACATAAGTTACGGAAGGCCGGGAGCCAGTGACGAAGAAATCGTAAAGGCAGCAGAAATTGCAAGAATCGCAGATTTTGTCAACACTCTTCCAGAGAAATTCGATGCCCGCCTGAGCCAGATGGCAACGAACCTCTCCGGCGGTCAGAAACAGAGAATGGCGATCGCGCGGGCCGTCGCGATGAGATCGCCAATAATAATATTTGATGACAGTACGAGCGCTCTCGATGCAAAGACGGAATCCGAGGTCATGAAGGCAATTGGTGAAGAGCTGGATTGTACAAAGATAATTATAGCTCAGAAGATAAGCTCAGTTGTAAATGCCGACCGGATATTCCTTCTAGATGATGGAAGGATAGCAGGAAGTGGAACCCACAAGCAACTGCTGAAAGAAAGCGATCTGTACAGAGATATCTACAGGTCTCAGTTTGGTGAGGTAGGTGAAGTGAATGCCTGAAAAGAAAGGAACACAACCCGAAGTCACCATGCCCGCAGGCCCAGGGCGAGGCGGACCGGGAGGTGGCAGAGCGAGACCCGTTCATAAGCCTAAGAACTCGAAAAAAACTGTCTTGAGACTTGTAGGATACTTCAGAGACGAGAAGAAAGGTCTGATGCTTGCAATGGCATTTACGATACTGGCTACCGGCGCCAGCGTCTTCGGCCCCTTTCTTTTGGGAGTGGCCATAGACGAGTATATGCTCGTGGGCGACATGATTGGTCTCGCAACGATTTCGATTGTCATGGCGGCAGTCTATATATCTTCATCTTTTTTCCTATGGCTCCAGGGCTACACTATGATTGGCGTAGCGCAGAGAAGCATAAGAAAACTCAGGCAAGACCTCTTCGACAAATTTCAGACGCTGCCGGTCAAGTTCTTCGATACGAAGCCTCATGGAGAGCTGATGAGTAGGCTGACCAACGATATAAACAACATTTCCCATACTCTTAGTGAAAGCGTTACTCAGCTAGTTAGCAGTCTTCTGACTCTTGTCGGGATAGTAATCATCATGTTTTTTCTCAATCCGATCCTGGCACTGGTGGCTATGTCTACCGTTCCATTCGTTATGGTTGTTACGGGTATAATAGCGAAACAGAGCAGAAAGAACTTCCTCGCTCAACAGAAAGCTCTTGGCGAACTCAACGGTTACGTCGAAGAGAGGATCTCCGGAGCCAAAGTCGTGAAAGCCTACGGCAGGGAAGAGTCGACCGTTCAAGAGTTCCAGACTATAAACGAGTCCTATCGTAGTTCTGCGATTATGGCCCAGATATTCGCGGGCTCCTTCGGACCGATCATGAATATGGTAAACAACTTTGGTTATGCAATAGTTGCCTTTGCCGGAGGATGGATGTCCGTGAAGGGGATAGTCTCTGTTGGATTGGTCGCCAGTTTCATCGTATATGTCGGCCAGTTCAATCGACCGATAAATCAGATAGCCCAGATGTTCAATGCGATTCAGGCAGCTCTTGCGGGGGCAGAGAGGGTATTCGAAATCCTTGACGAAAAGGGAGAAAAGAGAGCAGAAGAGACATTCTTCCCGCAGAAAATTGAGGGAGAAGTCAGGTTCGAAGAAGTTGACTTCAGTTACGACGGAAAGACCAGCGTATTGAAGGATGTCTCTCTCTCGGCCGAACCTGGTCAAATCGTCGCTCTAGTGGGGCCAACTGGAGCGGGGAAGACCACAATCGTGAACCTCCTCACAAAGTTCTACGACATAGAGTACGGAAAAATCATGATAGACGGTCATGATATATCGAGCTTCGACAGAGAGCAGCTTAGGAGAGAGCTCGGCATTGTTCTGCAGGATACACAGCTGTTTATGGGTACCATAAAGGACAATATTCGTTATGGAAGACAAGACGCTTCGGATGAAGAGATAATAGAGGCCGCAAAGATGGCAAATGCCCACCACTTCATAATGGGACTGCCGGAGGGGTATGAAACGGTTCTATCCTCTAACGGGGACACCATCAGCCGCGGTCAGCGGCAGTTGCTGGCGATCGCCCGGATAATGCTCATAGATCCCCAGATACTCATACTCGATGAAGCCACAAGCAATGTCGACACCAGAACGGAGATGCACATCCAGGAGGCGATGCGGAATCTTATGAAGAGCCGCACGAGCTTCGTTGTGGCTCACAGACTCAGTACAATCAAGAACGCAGACAGAATTTACGTGATCGACAATGGAAGAATAAGAGAAAGCGGCACTCACGATGAACTGATCCGTATGAAGGGCTTCTATCACAGCCTCTATACAACGCAGCTTGCCCTTCCGGGACATGATGTGGCTTGAGCGCAGCCCGATGATATAATGCAGCATAGAAGAGCATTTTCGGCAAGGCCAGCCTGCCAGGAATGTTTTCGGCGCTGCACGAATATTTGATCTTTGTTTCGACTAGAGCGAAATCTATCGCTAGACATCAGGAGGAGTCATGGAACATGCAGTTAGATTCGAAGAGATCACGGAGGAGACGGTGCTCGATGCTATCCGCTTGAGTGGCACGCTGCTCGAAGGACAGGAAAGGGCCGTGGCCTCAAATGCAGTTTCGATAGCTCAAGCCCACTTCGCAAAGAACGCCTGGTTTCGGGCGATCTATGCTGGAGATGACATGGTGGGCTTCATTATGCTGGATTTCACGCCCGATCCGAGAATGAAAGATTTTAAGCATGCCTCTATGTGGCGCTTCATGATCGGCGGCAAGTATCAGAAGATGGGATATGGAAGAGACGCTATCCTCTTGTTGATTGAGTATCTCAAGGCCCAGGGTTACGAGAAACTCTTCACCTCATGCGTCGTCAATGAACCTTCTCCGCTCCAGTTCTACCTGAAGCTGGGCTTCGTCGATACTGGCGAGTGGGACGATGATGAAAAGATACTGATGAGAGACCTCTAGTAACCGGCTTTGGGAAAGAGATAGTCGTTGACCCTATCGAGCTTTCCTGCCATCGTTGTAAGCTGATCGGCTTTCAGCGATACTTCATATGCCAGTGTAAGGAGACCTACGGCATCCAGCACATAAGAGAGCTTCGACAGCTCCTCTGCAATATCGCCGAGGACGGGGTTTTTGTACTCCATGAGCCTCAAAAGCTCTACAGTCAGAGGAACCGTCTCTTCGAAGATCTCGAGGATCGTTTCCCAGTTGTCTATTCTCTCATGCTCTCCGAGCACCTCGAACGACCAGTCTTGCAGAGGTCCCATCACTTCACTTCTCATGCTTGCGAAATCCCTGTTCATACTCCAGCTCGCAGCGCAGAGATCGAGATCTGAAATTGACAGTGAAGCCAGACGAGCCGCCCCCGACAGCGACTCCTCAAGCTCTCTTATTACCGGTTTTGCGAAATTGCGGTAAGTGAGGTCGGTATAGACTACCTGCCGGATTTCATCCCTGACGCTTCCCTCATCCGAGTCTTCGCCGCCTCTTACCCATCCGACCATGTCGCCCTTTATTAGACTCAGAAGCTCCTCGGCCTTTGAAGGATCGGAAAGGTATGCCCTGAGCTTATCTTTCACGGCCTCAAGCACATCGTCGAGCAGGTCGTTTTTCACATAATCTACGAATTCATCCAGCAGCGCTTCGATTGATATCTGCTGTGCCACGCCGCTCCAGTTACCCGAGATAATGTCGGCGATGATCGAAGCGGTGGAGAGTATTATGTTCTTTGCAGAAGATATCATTGCGGCCACTTCCTCTGCATGCTGAACTATGCTCCTCGTATCACGCACCATCTGCAGTAGATCACTCTCTACTCTCTCCGATTCAATTGCCGCAAGGACATTCCATTGAGAAATGCCCCCCACGGATACGTAGAATCTCTTCATAGCTTCCATTTCCCTTAGGTTCAGTCCGTCAGAAGAGATTTCATTTATCCAGTGCAAAGACTTTTCGGCAAACTCTTTGGATTCATTCACGGCGATCTCGTTGCTTACAAATTCATCCATGAGGCCTCTGATCTTAACCGACTCGAGAAATGCATCGCCCGTATGGGCAACAACAAAATCCGGTAACGCTTCTCCCTAAACGAATGAAATCTTTCCTGAGCCTTTCAGTCGAAGTGTTGAATAGCTGTAAGAGCTTCTTCCATATCCATAGAGTCTGTAGAGGTACTCTCCCGGATCGACCGACCGCAGTTGCAGAACACCATCCTTCATTACATAGGTTTCGCTGAATGCTTTCAGGTCGCCTAACTCTCTCAGCAAATCCATTTCCAAGGCTTTGTCGGGCAAAGCATTGCCCTCTTCGTCGAGAACGGGAAGATGGTAGTCCTCTGAACTCTGGAGATAGCCTTCTTCATCGAAAAATGGCGAATACGACAAAGAGGCATGTTCATCACCCCATTTCACGTCCACTTCAACTTCGAACTCTTGTTTCCGATAGTACTTTGTGATCTCATCAAGACCGGAACTCCATGAGAGGTAATAAATCGATTCAGAAACGGGCAGTGCGTCGACTTCGATGAGATCCTGTTCGAATGGCCAGCCCAGAAAAACGGCTCCTGCCAGATAGTTGAAATTCGATTCGCTCAACGCGCAGTTTATGAGCCTGTCATAATTCTCCATGTGAGCCAGAGCAGACTCCTCGGGCTGGAAGTATTCCAGCTCAATGTCCCTTTCCTCCAGCGCGATTTCTACGGCTCTTTTCGTGGCAACACTGCCTCCGGCGAAGTACCAGAATGGTCCGTAAACAGTCTCCGGAAGAGTGTCTGTAATGACCACCATAACTGCCCTGGAGTCTTCACGGAATTCAAGCTGACTTCCGAAGAGGATTGCGTCATAACTCCAGGTGTTTATGTGCCATTCGCCGGCCGTTTCGATTTCCTCGATAGCGAGAAGAAGTTCGTCCCTTTCCATAACTCCGTAGAATGGATGGTCCGGTGACTTTCTTCCGGGCTCTTCCAGTGACGATGCTTCAAAGAGCAAAACCGCCACCCTGAAATCACTTGCATCCTCTTCGAGTCGATTCACGAATTCCTTCAGTTCTGACTTGATCGACTCGATTTGATCCGCCATTGAGCCAGTCGCATCGATCAGGAAGACCAGATCGATTTTCGAGGAAGATACTGAACTTTCCCAGAATCCAATGCCACCAAACTGGTCTTCTCTCTGCTCCGGAGCAATTTCGGCCTTTGACAAGACATCCCGTACTCGTCTACGAGAGTCTCGGTTATGGTGAAGTCTTCAATTGAGAGTCCCGTGACGGGGATCTCTCCATCTTTGACACTGACGGCGCAGCAAACTTCGTGAATACCATTGTAGCTGAAATCCCATATTTGCCAGCTTTTCAGTTCAAGTGTTCTGGAATAAGCAGTTGGGGTTAAGAGAAGAGAGAATAACAGAAACAGGAAGCCTATCCTTTTCATTTGTTCCACCTCCAGATCGATTGATCAGAGGAGAAGACAAAGAGAACTACTCTCTGTAAGAATATTCTAGCAGATCAACTCAAACAAACGACCATCTCGAGAGCCAGGTGATTTCACTTGTTCCCCACAAAAAAGAGACAGACCCTGATGGGCCTGCTCTGGTCAGGAAGCGGGGACTTGAACCCCGGACCTCTGGTTCCCGAAACCAGCGTTCTACCAACTGAACTACTTCCTGTCTCGAGAATTCTATCACGTGTCGTCTTCACTTTCAAGAACGGAATTCCCTTCTATGAAGGCACTGCCAACCACGCGATCCTCTATATAGAACACGGCCAGCTGGCCGGGGGCGACTGCCCACACTTTTTCCGGGAAGTGCACTCTGAGCCTGTTGTTGGCCAGAACGCTGACGCTGGCAGGTACAGCTCTCATCGAACTTCTAATCATGCAGAAGCATTCAAATTCATCATCTGGATCAATGTACCAGTTTGGATCCCTTGCAGTCAGCGAGTCTGAAAGCAGACTCTCTCTCTGGGCTAGGACTAGCCTGTTCCTTTCGAGATCTAGACTCTTGACGTAATAGCGTTCTCCTTCGGAGACTCCGAGGCCCTTTCTCTGACCGATGGTGTATCCTGACAATCCGTAATGTCTTCCCAAAAGATTTCCGTTTTCATCCGTAATGAGTCCCGGCTTTCCCTCAATTCCCCTCGATTTCAGAAAGCTTCTGTAGTCTCCGTCGGGAATGAAACAGATCTCCTGAGAGTCCTTCTTCGAATGGACGGGAAGATCAACTACCGAAGCTTCTTGTCTGACTTCTTCCTTCGTCATTTCTCCGAGAGGAAAGATGATGTCGTGCAGTTTGCGCTTCCCGATTCTCGAAAGGAAATACGACTGATCTTTCGCTCTGTCAAACGCTCTTGACAAAAACATCTGGTCACCGAGGGAGGCAAGTCTTGCGTAATGGCCTGTGGCTATCTTCTCCTCACCGAAAGAGAACATACGCTCTAGAAGCAATCCGAATTTTATCGAATCGTTGCACACGACGCATGGATTTGGCGTCTCCCCGCTCATATAGGAATTGGCGAAGTAATCGAGTATTCTTCTGAACTCCTCGCGCAAATCTACAATCTTCAGCTCAATGCGAAGATGATCGGCAACAACTTTTGCATCGTCGAGAGCCGCGTTCGAGAGCGGGTTTCCCTCAAGAACTATCATGTGATAACCAATTACGCAGTTTCCCTGTCTAATCAATCGACCGGCCGCGACGGCGCTGTCGACACCTCCGCTCAATGCAATACCAATTTTCATCTACATCACCATCACTATGTTAACAGTTGTTTTTGGCTCAAGTGTTTCCAAAGGGTATAATGTCATTGAGATATATTTCTTCGAGTTTCTGGATTGAATCGGTGATCGGGCGCCTGTGGCTGGCAATTGGGGATTATGGGCCGGGTTTTGAAGAGAGAGATCTTTTTGGAGGCGATTTTCGCTGTTTCTATTTCATCTTGCATCAATTCTTTGCAAAAGATGAAAGAGAGGTTCTTGGTAATGAAAGCATGTTGATTTACAATCACTTTATCTTCTATAAGGAGGGGTATTATGAAGAAAACTTTGCTAGTATTGCTCGTGCTGCTGATTTCCGTTGGCTTTGCATTTGGAGTCAAGTATGTGGTCGGCACAAGCGCAGATTTTCCACCATTTGAATATGTAGAGAATGGAGAGTTCGTGGGGTTCGACATTGATCTCATCAAAGCGATCGCCGATGAGATGGGGTTTGAGATCGAAATAAGAGATATGAGCTTCGATTCTCTTATTGCGGCTCTGGTATCTGGAAATCTCGATCTCGTCGTCTCTGGAATGACGATTACTTCTGAAAGAGAAGAAGTGGTCTCTTTCTCGAAACCTTATTGGACAGCCGATCAGAGCGTAGTTGTGAGAGAAGACAGTGAAATGACTGTGACGGTTCTCTTCGGGAAGCATAACGTTGGAGTTCAGACGGGTACGACCGGAGATCTCTGGGTCGAGGAGAATCTTGTCCAGCCAAAGATCCTTACGGGTGATTTCAAGAGATACGACACATACATTCTTGCAATGACCGACCTGGTCAACAAGAACATCGATGCAATAGTCCTTGACGCACCTGTAGCAGAGAGCTTTGCAGAGGTCAGACCGGTGAAGATCGTTGGAGTCATCAAGACTTACGAAGACTATGGTATTGCAGTAAACAAGGCAAACGTGGAACTACTGGATCTTATAAACGAAGGCATTTCGAGACTTGAGGAGTCCGGAAAGCTTAATGAACTGAACCTCAAGCACTTCTGATTGAAGGGCGGAGGAAGTCATAGATAAACTCGGATTAATAGTTGATTCTTTGCCCGCACTCCTCAAAGGAATGTGGGTGACACTTCAAATCACTTTTTTGACTCTGGGGTTGGGCCTTATTCTGGCCCTCCCCATTTCTTTTGGCCAGGGCTACGGAAACAAGTGGATAAAGGCCTTCATTGCGGGCTATGAAAAGATCCTCAGAAGCATTCCGGAACTGGTAATTCTCTTTCTAATATTCTATGGGTTTCCGAGAATTGGAGTCAGATTCTCTCCATTTGTCGCTGTAGTAATTGGACTGGGCTTCAGATCCTCCGCCTATCAATCACAGATCTTCCGGGGAGCCATAAACTCTGTCAGCTCGGCTCAAATGAGAGCTGCCAGATCCCTGGGAATGACCAACCTGAAGGGGTTCATAAATGTTGTTCTTCCACAGGCAGTAAGGATCGCTCTACCGCCATGGACAAACGAGTTCACGATAGTCCTTAAGGACTCGTCTCTCGCCTATGCGCTTGGAGTGACAGAGCTTCTTCGCCAGGGTGGATACATTATTGCCACCAAGTATGAACCGATGCTTATCTATCTCACGGTTGCCGCCATGTACTTCATAGTGACAATAATCATCAACAGGACTCTGGGAAGCGTCGAAAAGCGGCTTGCTATACCTGGATTCGATGTAATGGAGACGGTAAGATGAGCGATAACAGAGTCGTGCTTAGGGTTGAGAACCTTAAGAAATCTTTCGGTGGCAAGGAAGTTCTCAAGGGCGTTTCCTTCAATATGAATGAAGGCGAGACCAAAGTGATAATCGGTCCCAGCGGAACCGGCAAGAGCACTCTGCTCTCCTGCATAAACATGCTTGTAACTCCAGATGAAGGCAAGATCTGGTTAGAAGAGGAAGAAGTGACTTCTGCAAAGAACATTAACAGGATTCGTCAGGAGATAGGTTTTGTATTCCAGGACTTTGGTCTCTTCAATCATCTTACGGCCCTCAGGAATGTCATGGTCGGCTTGACCAAGGTCAAGAAGGTGGAAAAAGAAAAAGCAAGAGAACTGGCAATGAAGGAACTCAAGAGAGTTGGTCTAGAGCGAGAAGCGAAGATGTATCCCGCACAACTCTCGGGTGGTCAGAAGCAAAGAGTGGGCATCGCGCGCGCTCTCGCAATGCAGCCGAAGATAATACTTTTCGACGAGCCCACGTCGGCTCTCGACCCTGAACTGATCGGGGAAGTTCTCTCTGTTATGAAGAATCTTGCTGAAAGCGGGATGACTATGCTTGTTGTAACTCATGAAATGGGGTTCGCCAGAACCGTTTCAGATGAGATCATCTTCATGGAGCACGGCCACATAGTCGAACAGAGCTCTCCTGAAGAGATGTTCAAGAATCCCAAGAATGCGAGAACAAAGGAATTTCTCTTTAAGCTCAACGAGCTCTACGGGGAGTGAATGAATTGGAGAGAATGTGGAAGATAGTCTCCGACAACTGGCCGAAACTTCTTGAGGGCCTGGGAGTTACTCTTGAGATGACAATGATAGCCGTAGTGATTGGATTTGTTATCGGCGTGGTCTTAGCCATCGCAAGAGTATACGGTAACAAGTTTTTCTACGGCATTTCGACCGCTATCATAGAGGTGATTAGGGGTACGCCGCTCCTGGTTCAGCTCTTCATTCTATACTATGGCCTTCCACCGCTTGGAGTGAACCTGTCGCCCTTCACAGCAGCGATAATCGGCTTTGCGATAAACAGCGGCTGCTACCAAGCCGAATATCTCAGAGGATCAATACAGTCGATTGCTGGCAATCAGATGAAGGCCGCGAGATCTCTTGGAATGACAAAGAGACAGGCAATACTGCAGGTTATAATGCCTCAAGCCTTTAGAAGGGTCATTCCAGCGTGGACAAATGAATTCATTTACCTGCTGAAATACACTTCATTGGCCTATATAGTCGGTGCTCCTGAACTGATGGCACAGGCGAAGTTCATTGCTTCGAGAAACTTCCAGTTCTTCGAAGTATATCTCGTTGTTGCAGTAATATATCTAGTAGTGGTTCTCTTCTTCACAAAGCTTTTCAGCATTCTGGAGAAAAAAGTGGAGATTCCCGGTCTTGAATGGGTTAGATAGGCACGTTCTGCCTCACATCGAGAGTCGCAGACTTGCCAGCTTAAGGTTTTTCCAATATAATCTTAACCGTTAAAGCGGAACTCTACCGGAGGTGAGTCAGTGCAAATCGACGGAGAACATTTGAGGCTCCAGGATATCTTCCGTGTCGCGTTCGACAATGAGCCCTGTACTATCGGGGAAAGCGCAGCCAGGCTTCTGGACGAGAGGCGAAAATCTCTTGAGATCGTTAGCAAAGAGAAAACTATATACGGAGTTAACACTGGATTCGGAATTCTTGCCGATCATCGAATCTCTACGGAAAATATCGATTCCCTTCAGAAAAACATAGTTCTCTCCCATGCCGCCGGTGTCGGAAAGCCCGTTAAGCAAGAACTCGTAAGGGCCATAATGTTGGTTAGGGCCAATTCTCTCCTGAAAGGATATTCTGGGGTAAGAAAGTGCGTAGTTCAAAGGATTCTGGATCTTCTCAACAATGGCATCACCCCTCTGGTACCCGAAAAAGGCTCCGTGGGAGCCAGCGGAGACCTTGCTCCCCTGGCACACATCGCTATGACGCTTATAGGTGAAGGAGAGTGTTTCCTGGACGGGAAGTTGGTTTCCACCTCTTGGGCTCTGGAGAGTAGGAAACTTCAGCCTCTCGTACTGAAATCAAAAGAGGGTCTAAGCCTTCTCAACGGAACTGCGTTCATGGCGGGAATCAGCGCCTGTGCTACATATACTGCGACACAGCTCTTTGAACTGGCAATTTTTGTTGCAGCCATGTCTGTCGATGCACTTATGGGAAGCACTTCACCCTTCGACGAGAGAATTCAGGAGGCAAGAAGACATCCAGGTCAGAATTATGTGGCCAGAAGACTTCGAGAGGCGCTCAAAGGAAGCGAGATCAGAACCTCCCATCTGGACTGCGACCGGGTTCAAGACGCCTACACGCTGAGGACGATTCCCCAAGTGTATGGGGCGGTGAAAGATACTATCGATTATGTTAGCTCAGTCCTGAAGATAGAAGTCAATTCCGCAACGGACAACCCGCTGATTTTCGAGAACGGAGACGCAATTTCCGGAGGCAACTTCCACGGAGAACCAGTCGCGCTGGCCGCAGATTTTCTCTCGATTGCCTTGACAGACATGGGCAACATGATCGAGAGGCGAATAGATAGACTTGTGAATCCGAAACTCAACGACCTTCCGGCCTTCCTGACCAGCGGAGAGGAGGGACTTAACTCCGGCTACATGCTATGGCAGTACACTGCAGCGGCACTCGCTTCCGAAAACAAAACGCTCGCGCACCCCGCCTCCGCAGACTCGATTCCCACTTCAGGCTTTCAGGAGGACCACGTGAGCATGGGAGCCTGGGGAGCAAGAAAGCTCTGGAAAATAGTAGACAACGTTGCGACTCTGATCTCCATAGAGGCGCTTCTGGCCTTCAGAGCGCTTTCCTTCAGACACCCAAAAAGGTCCAGTGCGGTAATTGAAGATTTCTTTAAGGATATCGAGGAGATAGTTCCCGATCATGTGGAAGATCGTTATTTCGGAAAGGAGTTTTCTGATGTGAGAAGACTTCTCTTCAGGAAATCTGGATTGTCGAATCTCCAGGACCCGTTGTTTACTACTCAACGTTCATCTGAAAGACCGTCATAGGAGGAAGCTCAATTTGACAGAAGAGTTATTTGGTTCCAGTCGGGAGAAAGACAGAAAAGAGGACGTCGTTCGTCCTCTTATAAATATCTGGTGCCGGGGGCGGGACTTGAACCCGCACAGGCGGTATGCCCACATGAACCTGAATCATGCGTGTCTGCCAATTTCACCACCCCGGCATCGCACAAATAGTAGTTTATCATTCGCTGTGAGAGGTGTCAAGAGTCGATGAAAGAAAAAGCTGTACTTTTGGCTGTTCGAGAGATGCTTACTATTATTGTAACGCTTTTCGCTGCAGGGCTGCTTCTGGGTTCTGACGGGAAGGCAGGAACCATAGCGCTTTTCTTGAACGATCCCGCTTACGAATTTAAGCTCTCGCCAATTGAACGCTCTATGGCCGAACAGGGTATTGAATACACAATTTTCAAGATTTTCGATGATGAACTCCCGGAAGACGAGACCGAGTACGCGGCATTAATAATTGCTGGCGGCGATTCTATGAGGAATTATATTGACTGGAACGACAACGTCTACCAGGGCGGAGAGATGATTCTCAGAGGTGATGTTCCGATACTGGGTATTTGCCTCGGTCACCAGATAATTTCCAGGGTATTCGGCTCAGTTCTCTACTACAGCGATGAACGCCGCTGGCACGAGTTGACTTTTCTGAAAGACGATGAAATCCTTGACGGCTTTGAAAACGGCCTTCTTGTATGGGAGAACCATGCCTATGCAGTTGCCTCCATTCCAGATCAATTTGAACTCTTCGCAAGAGGAAATGTCACTCCTATCCAGATGATGAAGCACAAAGAGAAGGAGATCTACGGTGTTCAATTTCACCCGGAGACACAGGGCGGCTTTCTGCGGAATCCGCCAGGCTGGCAGCTTATAAAGAATTTCGCGAAAATTGCAGGAGCCAGTGTCGTGGATCCTCCTTTGCCCGAAGACGGGCGCAAGGTCTTCCCTTACTGATCCGACTCGACTGCAACAGAATTCGAATTTGGGCCTTTCGCCTTTACGAAGGAGACTCATAATCGGAGAAAAAATTGGAGATAATCGCGCTTGATCCCGAATCGCTTTCCAGAAGGACCGTAAGATATTGTTATTCCAGCGAGAGATACTACGATCTCGTTATCAAAAACGATTCAGACCGATGGACGGTTGATCTCTTCTTGAAGGAATTCCCGGCTCCATTCTTGAAAGAGGAATCCTACAATCTCCTCGATCCTTTTAAAGAGCATCCGATAGCGTACGGAGCCTTCGACAGCTGCAAGGAACTGGGTCTAATTCTCTTCGGAAGAGAGTGGAACAATTTGCTTCGCATCTGGGACATTCTGGTCTGGGAGGAGAACCGGCGAATGGGAGTCGGAAAGAAATTGATGGATGCAGCAAGAGACTACGCAATCACTTCTGGCATGAGACGCCTGGTTCTCGAGACTCAAAACTGCAACTATCGGGCCATCTCCTTCTACCTGAAATACGGTTTCGAATTGGCCGGTTTCGATACTGCCTGTTATTCAAACGAAGATATTGAAAGACGCGAGGTCCGCCTCGAGTTTCACTATCTTCTCTAGATCAAATGCAGGCATTCAGAAAGTCTCTCTTCTCAACATCCGCCAGTCTGCAAAAAGACATCTATACAGTAATTCACATACATCAAATGACCTTAATTCAATTTGCTCCAGAATCTCTAACCGCTGAATATCGTTGAAACAAGGAAGGCCGCGTAGATTATCAGGAGCATAGCTCCTCT